>JAAYLF010000006.1 GCA_012522035.1 Clostridiaceae bacterium | reverse complement strand
ATGTGAATGTGGTTTATGCTGTTGGCAGTACTGGTAAAATTGTATATGACATTCATAAATCTCTAATTGACAAGGGTTATGAATCCATTGTTCTTTACGGAAGAGAAAAAAAGGTAAAAGAGCGGAATGTGTATAAAACCTCAACCCAAATGGCGGTTGTATACAATGCTTTAAAGTCTCGGGTAATAGGGATTCCTTATGCAGGAAGCTTTTTTTCTACAAACAGGATAATTGGAATAATTAAGCGGGAGAAACCGGATATTGTACATCTTCACTGCATAAACGGACATTTTGTAAATATCAAGAGGCTTATGTGTTTTCTTAAGGAGAATAATATAAAGACGGTGCTGACTCTGCATGCAGAATTCATGCATACAGGTTCTTGTCCTCATGCTTTTGACTGTGAGAGATATATGACAGGTTGCGGCAAGTGTCCGTATTTGTGGGATGCAACAAAGTCATATTTCTTTGACTTTACAGCGTATGCCTGGAGAAGAATGAAGAGTGCTTTTGAAGGCTTTAACAATCTGATTATCGTTGCTTCTTCGGAATGGATTTTAAGTCGTGCCCAAAAATCTCCAATAACAAAGGATTTTGAATTTTGCGTTATCAAAAACGGCATAGACACTGAGAACATATTCAAACCGGTTCCTTTTGAGCATTTGAAAGAAAAGCACAAACTAAAGGATGAGAAGATACTTCTTCATGTAACTGCAAACTTTGATGACCCTGTAAAAGGCAGCAAATACTTTGTTGAGCTTGCCAGAAAGCTTGATGGAGATAATATTAAGATTTTGCTTGTGGGAAGAAATGTGCAAGATGCACACCTTCCTGACAATGTAATAGCTGTTGGTGGAATATATGATCAGAAAGAGCTTGCAGCTTACTATTCCATGGCAGACTTGTTTGTCATAACAAGTGTAAGGGAGACGTATCCCACCGTATGTATAGAAGCTGTATCCTGCGGAACTCCAGTGGTGGGGTTTGATACCGGTGGAGTAAAGGAAACCATCCCCGAAGGAATGGGGATGGCAGTGGAGGCATACAGCGTTGACAAGCTTCATGAAGCGGTTCTTGAGTATATTGACAAAAAGGACAGTATACCCAAGGAAGTCAAAGAAGAAGCAAGGTATAGAAACAGCAAGGAGAGAATGGCAAGGGATTATCTTAAAGTGTATACGGAACTATATAATCGAAAGATATAGAGAGGTAAGAGGAGGTAAGAGTATGAGGAAGTACATAAGCTTGTTTCTTTTTGTGTCTGTCTTGTTTTCATTGATTTTTTGCCGGATGGTTTTCCATGCGGATGGCAAGGTGGTGGATTTGTATGACTCCGATGGAGAGACAGACATTTTTGATCTGGAAATTGGCTCTACATATGCTGTAAAGTTTCATACAGATGAAGTAATCAATGAGTTCCATTTGTATATTGAAAATGCCCCGGTCAACCGCAGCAGAATTACATTGAGTTTGGTCCCATGCGATTCAACTTATGGAAAAACAATACGAAGACAGCCGGAATTTACAAAAACATATGAGAAGTTTGGAAGAGATACATGGCTTGTACTTAATGTAGACAGCTTAAAAGCGGGAGAGTACCTCATTGTTATTACACCGGAACAAGGGAATATCAAGCTAAGGGCAAGTATTGACAATGTGGATAAGGCAATATTCTATGAAAATGCATCCGCTTTGGATATCGATATTTATGCAAGAGTTGTATTTAATACAGGGAATGGTGAAGATTTGAAAAATGTGTCTGATTTTAATAATGAGTTTATGGCCAAGCCTGACACATGGGCATGTACCGACGGTCTTGGCAGAAGTCTTCCTTTATGGGAGGATGCAGGAAAGAAAAGAGAAGGAAAGTATGTCGGGCTGTTCTTCCATACATGGCATTCAAGATTTTCTGCCCACAGCTTTGCAGACATATCCCGGATACTTAAGCAGAACCCAAATGAGAAAAACTATTCAAATATTGATTGGGGCAACAAGTATTCCTACTTCTGGAGCGAGCCCATCTGGGGCTATTACGATACAAGGGATAGATGGGTCCTTAGAAAGCAGGCAGAGATGCTGGCTGATGCAGGTGTTGACGTTATCATAATGGACAACACCAATGGCACCGATATATTCAAGGAAGGACTTCTTGCTCTGCTTCAGGTCTTTTCTGAAGCAAGGGCGGATGGAGTCAAAACACCACAAGTTTCCTTCATGCTGCCGATGTTTGGTCCATACGAAGATACTGCAAATCAATTGAGACAGCTTTATGATTTGATTTATTCAAAGGGAAGATACAAGGATTTATGGTTTTACTGGAAAGGAAAGCCCTTGATTATGGGTTGTCCTGATGCTTTGATGGAATATGACCCTGTGGACAAGGAGATTCTTGATTTCTTCACTTTCCGGCCAGCAAACCCTTCATACAGGGAAGACCATGCACAGGTATTTGACGAAAAAGGAAATGTACAGGTATATATTCATCCGCCAGAGGGATATATTACCTGGCAGTGGATATCAGTAATTCCACAGCAGGTAGCTTACAACGAGGATGGAACACCGGAGCAGGTGTGCGTTTCCGTTGCCCAGAACTGGAGCAATGAACAAGGGCTTACACCCATGAGTTTTAGCGAACCTGAGAAACTTTTTGGCAGATCCTATTCCACACTGCTAAAAGGGCATGACAAGAGGGAGAATGCTCATTTGTACGGAAAGAACTTTGAAGAACAATGGGAATACGCTTTGAAAGTGGACCCTGAATTTATCTTCATAACCGGATGGAATGAGTGGCGCGCAGGATTAAATGAGGAAATCTGGGGAGTAAGGAATGCCTTTGCAGACACCTTTGACGACAACAACAGCAGGGACATAGAGCCATCAAAAGGAGAGTTGAAGGACCACTATTACTACCAGATGGTATCATATATTCGCAAGTTCAAAGGGGTATCCGCGCCGCCAAGGGTGTCCGAACCCCAAACAATAGACATACACTCCGAAGAGGACCAGTGGGAAAAAGTGACCCCATATTTTGCATCGTATCCTGGCAACAATATTGGAAGGGATTACAGAGGTTACGGAGACATGCACTACCAGCAGGAAGGCAGTGTTAATGATATCATTGGTGCAAAAGTGGCAAGAGATGATGAATACATATACTTCATGGTGGAAACCAGGGAAAAGATGCAATTTGGCAGCAATTTCATGCGGCTGTTTATAGATATCGAAGGCAAGGAATTGCCTGACTGGGAGACTTTTGAGTATGTTGTCAACAGGATTGCTCCGGGGCAGAAGGCTGTGGTTGAAAGGTCTTTGGGTGGCTGGAACTGGGAGAAGGTTGGAGAGGTGGAGTACTCCATTAAACACAACCGACTGCAGCTAAAAATTCCAAAGTCCATGCTGGGGATTGAAGGTGATCAATTTACAATCAACTTCAAATGGTCCGACAACATGAAGGAAGAAGGAGACATAATGGACTTCTATATAAATGGAAATGTTGCTCCTGGTGGACGATTCAAGTACAGGTATTCAACTGTAAAATACAAATCAAACAGCTTTAACACATGGAAGCTTGTATTAATTGTTGTTTTGCTGCTTGCAACCGTTGGTTTGACCTTTGCTTTCGGATTGAGCAAGAGGAAGAAAAGGGGAGGTGCTTAGCCTCCCTCCTTTTATCCTGTCTGGTATACGTAGTTCAATCTTCCTATGGGTGCTGCATCCCCATCTGTATAAAAGGAGAAAATATCTCCTGGTGTGCAGTTGTCAGTCCATTTGAACTGTATGGCAAATTTGTCTGTGGAAATTCCCAAAGCGGATTTGGGTATTGCAACCATCATGTATTTTTTATACATGGAATATGAGACCTCTGCCACTTTGGTCCATGCAAATTCTCCATTCTGTGAGCACTTTTCCAAAATGGCCTTGTCTTTTGAAGGAGCAGTTCTATTTAGAACAAAATCGTATCCATTCCATGTATTGTTGGATTTGTTCTGTGTCCTTATGTATAGATTCATCCAGTTGCTGCCGGAAGGCTCTGTTATTTCGTTTGCACAGGTAACAAGAAAATATATGTTGTCCTTGTCGCTGCAGACTTTCATCTCATAGATGTCATTTCTGCCTGTGGTGTTTTTGTACACAGTGGTTCCAAAGCCCGGGTGGTTCCTGTACACAATATCGTTTGTGTAGTCTTTGTAATATGCTTTAACATCATTCCATTGACTGAAGTCCTTGTTTATCTTTATTGTCCTGTTGGAATCCGTTTCAATATTTGGTTCCGTACCTTTGTATCTTTTAACATATTCTATCAGCTGCATGTAGTAATTGTCGCCATAGCCGCCTTTCATGGGTTCTGCATCCCTGCTGGCTTCCATGCTGGCACAATCTATAAATACAGCAATTTCATTGCCGACAGGCTTTTGTCTTTGTGCCACCCATTCGTTCCAGCCTGTTACAAATACTATCTCGGGGTCGTTTTGAATGGCAAACTCCCATTGCTCTGCAAAGTTGTAACCACACAGGACAGCATTTTCCGATGTGTCCAGTTTTCCGTTGTGAAAACTTCTTGTCCTGTCTTTTCCTCCATACCAGGCAGCAGCACTCATTCTAACTGTTACATTGTGCTGTGCAATGGATACGTTCATTACTTCCTTTCTTCCGTTAAGGCCATAGATGGCGCTGGGTTGAAGGAGCCTTGAAAATTCCATCCATGGAAAGCCATCGGGTTTTTTCCCTTCATTTGGCCATTGGCTTTCCTTTATTCTAAAGAAGTTCTTGACTTCCTGGCTGGCTTCATTGGATTTGCCAATTATCATGGGCTTTCCATCCCAGTTGAACCACAGATGTGAATACTCAGAATGCGCCTTGTATACCTCGTTGTATATCACCGTCATGGCTCTGCTGGAATTGGAATTTGTATAAAATGCCACCTTGGGAACGTCATGTCCCTTTTTGTAGTATTCGTCAAGTATCTTTAATAGGTCAAGGGCAGCTGATATGTATGTATTGTTGTTGCCTCCGTTGGAAGTAAAGGGACCGGAAGATGGGTTGCCATTGGCGTTTGTTGTGTCAAACACAAGGAAATCAATGCCTGCATCTGTAAGCATCTGAACATGTTTTCTCATCACCCAGGGGTCTGAGCTTCTGTAATATCCAAAAAGCGGCTCTCCCCAGAAATGGTGGGCATATAGCGGACCCCAGCGTGCTTCATTCGTAAGAGCATCAGGCCATGTTTCTACAATTTTCGTATTGTCGTACGGGCCAGAAGTTCCATGAGCTCCAATCCAAAGGAAATAGAATATTCCAACGTACCTTCCTTCCCGTTTTGCAGGCACCTGTCCTTCCAAACTTATCTCCCTCCCCAAAGAATCTATTCCACCATAGGAAAGAGATGCGTAAGTTACGCTGTTTTCAAACTCCACCGGCGCTGCTGTAGGAGTTGGTGTGGGTGTGGGAGTGGGTATTTGCGTGGGTGTGGACGTAGGGTTGGGTGTAGGGGTTGCTGTTTGTTCCTGTGTGGGGCTTGGTGTGTCTGGTTCTTCTGTGACGGTTTCTGTAGCATCAACCGTTTTTGAAGGAGTAGGAGTTACTATCAACTGAGTGTCATTTGGTTTTCCTCCATCATCCTTTGCACATGCAAAGAAAAGGATGCTTAATACCAGACAAATGATTGGTATAACTGATTTTTTCATAGGATCACCTCGGTTTCAAAGAGCAGTTTGATATGATCAGTATATAGTCATATTCCGTGATGTGCAAGTTATTTACAAATCCTGTTTTTGAATATATTATTGGACTATTGAACATTCAGGAGGTTTTGTTATGAGAGTTGTTATGTATGGAACGGATATATGCATTGATTGTGTAAATGACAAGAAGATACTTGTGAACAGGGAAGATATTGAAGTTGAGTTCAGGGATATAACCAAGGATATTGGGACATTGAAGGAGTTCCTAAGGATAAGGGACATTTCCCCAATGTTTGAGGATGTCAGGAAATCCGGTTCTGTCGGTATTCCATTATACATCCTGGAAGATGGAACAATGACTTTTGAAATTTCAGATTTCCTTGATGTTGAATCAGGCTTTGGAAGCTGTTCCATTGACAAGAAGGGTTGTTGAATAATGATAGAATATTATATATTTTTGATTGAATAGTAGCAAGGTTCTCGTATCTCAAGTGATATAATCAACAAAAAGCTTGGGAGGACCTGCTTGATGGATGTAATAATTGGTGTTGACGGCGGAGGTACAAAAACAAGCGTAATTGCAATAGATATGGCAGGAAATGTGGTTGCTGCAAGTAGAGGGGGCAGTATAAACTACA
This sequence comes from Clostridiaceae bacterium, assembly GCA_012522035.1. Lineage (GTDB taxonomy): Bacteria > Bacillota > Clostridia > UBA1212 > DUPL01 > DUPL01. Next base: position 7,095 of record JAAYLF010000006.1, on the reverse strand, counting down.
ACTTTATTAGCATGGTGGAAGCCGTCTGCAATCTTGTTGATGCTGTAAACAGACTGAATCTGCCAGACAGTGTCAATATTGCCTGTTTGTCCATTGGCAATCCGTCAATTGATGATGTAACTGAAGATGAGAATTCCATTCTGTTCATAAATGAAATATTGAAAAGGATTAATGTTGGAAAGATTTTTATGAAAAGTGATGCCTTCATGGCCTTGTATGGGCTTACAAGAGGCAGTGCAGGCGTGTTGATAATAAGTGGGACCGGTTCAATGGGGATAGGCATTGACAAGGATAAAAGAATCCATGTGGTTGGAGGATGGGGAAGGCCAACCCTGGATGGTGGAAGTGCCTACTGCATTGGTGTTATGGGAATCAATGCGGCAATTGATGCTTATGACAGAGTGGGAAAGGATACATTGCTTGTGGAATATGCCTGCAAGTTTTTTAATGTATCAAATTTAAGGGATGCAATACCAGTCTTAAACAGTGATGACGTTAAAAAGTCGGACTTGGCCGGATTTGCAGTGGAGGTTTCAAAATGTGCAGAATTGGGAGATCAGGTAGCGGTAGATATCCTGAATCATGCTGCACTTAGGTTGTCAGACTACGCCATCTCGCTTATAAATGCGGTAAAGGAAGAAGCGCTGGTGGCAGGCATATATGGTGGTGTATTCCAAAACAATGAGTACATAAGGGATATGTTTGCTAAGAGAGTAAAGGAGAGATATCCTTTGGTTGATATAAGAATGCCTGATATGAAACCGGAGATGTCCGCCGCAATATATGCTTTGGGAGAGATGAAAAATGAGTAGAATTGATGGATATTTCGAAAGAGTAAAGGAAATATTGGGTAATATTTTGGATTCTCAGAAAGAAGGCATAAAAAAGAGCGCCGAAGAAGTAGCAAGGGTTTTGGGAAATGAGGGTATGATATTTGCTTTTGGTACAGGTCATTCCCATATGCTGGCAGAGGAGATTTTCTACCGGGCGGGAGGTCTGGTAAAGGTCTATCCCATTCTTAAGGGTCCTCTTATGCTTCATGAGTCTGCGTCTGTCAGCAGCAGGATGGAAAGACTGCCCTGTTATGCAGAAGTTCTGATGGAGGATTTAAAGGAGGCAAAAGAGGGCGATGTCCTTTTTGTTTTTTCCAACTCGGGAAGAAACACTGTTTCCATAGATTTTGCACTAATGGCAAGAGAAAAAGGTTTGAAAGTTATATGCATTACGAATCTAAAGCATGCAAAAAGCGTTTCTTCAAGACATGAAAGCGGTCTTGTGCTTCATGAAGTTTGCGACATAGTCATAGATAATTGTGGAGTGGTGGGAGATGCGTGCATGGATGTAGGTGGCATAATGACAGGCCCTACATCGACAATAGCCGGCTGCTGCATACTTAATGCCATTGTCTGTGAAGCTGTGGATATGATGATGGAAAAGGGTTTGAAACCTGAGGTTTGGTGCAGCAGCAACGTGGATGGTGGAGACGAGATTAATGATGTATATATTAACAAGTACAGGAAGGATATAAAGATTTTGTAAGGAGTGATGTAAATGGGTGTGCTTGCAATAAATGGGGGAGAGCCTTTGTGCAGGGCAAGCTTTTTTAAATGGCCTTATGCAGATGAAAGTGATGCCAAGGTTTTGGAAGAGGTTGCAAAGAATGGATACTATGGCAGTTTTGGAATTCAATCCAAGACTTTTTCAGAAAGATTTGCTGCATTGAATGACGCAAAGTACTGCATACCAGTGTCAAACGGTACACAAAGTCTGGAGCTCATCATGCGGGGGCTCGGTATTGGGGTTGGCGATGAAGTTATCATTCAGGGGTATACATTCATAGCTACCTTGTCTTCTATAATTTATGTTGGAGCAACTCCTGTGTTCTGTGACATTGATTTGGATACATACAGCATGTCAGTGGAATCTGTAAAAAAGAAAATAACTCCAAGAACAAAAGCCATAATTCCTGTTTATGTAAGTGGAAGGCCTGCAGATCTGGATGCATTGATTGAGCTTGCTGATGAAATGGGCATTTATTTAATTGGGGATGCGGCTCAGGCGGTTGGAGCGGAATGGAGAGGAAGAGGCATTGGTTCATATGGAATTGTAGCTTCCTTCAGTTTTCAGAATACAAAGAACCTGACTTGTGGAGAGGGAGGTGCCATCACCACCAACTCGGACGAATTGTACGACAACATTATGAATATGCTCAACATGGGTAAAGACAAAGATGGGAAATATTCCTTTTTAGGTGTTGACTACAATATTTCGGAATGGCAGGCAGGCATTTTGAATACCCAGCTTGACAAGTTCCCAGAACAATTGGAAAAGAGGAATGAAAATGCAAAGCTTCTGGATGAGTACTTGTCCGAATTTGACTTTGTGTCTCCATTGAAGGAAGATCCCAGAATTACAAAGAATGCGTACCATTTCTACACATTCAGGGTGCATGAGGATAAATTGATGGGTGTTGCACGAGACCGTTTTTTAAATGCTTTAAGTTACGAAGGTGTGCCTGTAGTTATGGGATATACTCCTTTGTATCATACAAATGTGGTAAAAAGTGAATACACAAAGAAACAGATTCAAGGCAAGATAGAGGTGGATTTGAAGGATTATCCCAACACGGAATATGCATACAAGCATGAAAGTGCCTGGATATATTCATCGGATCATATTTTGCTGTCTGAACCTTCAGACATAAAACTTATAGCGGATAGTTTCAAGAAGGTATATGACAATATTGAAGAGCTTTTGTAAGGGGGAGAGTTTTGTGCGTGATGTTTTATTCAGTGGAAGATGGGGGACCATTTCTCCAAAGTCGGTGGAGGCTCAAGCTGCAATAGCAGATTTTATGTATAGAAAACATGGTCTATGTCTTAATAGCGCGTATGCCGCTCTGGAGGCTTTGTTGCGATCTTTGGATATTGGCTATGGGGATGAAGTTATTGTTGCTTCTTACAGCAATGCTGTGGATTCCATGACGGTTTCCTGTGTTGGAGCAAAACCCGTTTTTTGCGATATAGATTATGACAGGTGTACAATTTCAGTTGAGAGTGTAAAGGAAAGCATAACAGAGAAAACAAAAGCTGTTATTGTCGACTCCTATGCCGGTGATTGTGGTGATTTGGACACACTCTCAAAACTTTGCAAGGAAAACCACATGTATCTGATAGAAAATGTGGGCGATGAGCTTGTGAAAAACAAGCAGGCCACAGCTACAGTGATGGATATTGGAAAAAAAAACAGCTTGAATACAGGTCTTGCTGGTGCTCTTGTTACTGATATTGATGATATATACAATGCGTCTTATGCGTATCACAATTGTGGAAGAAGTCCTGTTGCCACTGACAACCTTAAGGTACAGGATTTTGTAGGCGGCAACATGAGGATAGCTGAGTGGCAGTCATCCCTTGTTGTTCCCAATATTGAAAAGTTTGAGTACAAGACTGAAGAATCCAAAAGACTTGCAAAGGAATTGGTGAATGAGTCTTTCAAGGTGTTGAGGGTGTTTCATGACAGGGCGTTGTTTGTTTACAATGGTTCTAATATTGACGAATATGTTATACTACTGAACAAGAAAGGTATAAAAGCGGATAAAAGATTTGCTGCAATGCATAAAGAACCTTTCTTCAAGTCCGATTACTTTAAAAAACAAAGTGGCTCAGAAGGAATTGAGGATATTGATTTGCCGGGTGTAGAAAAGGCATTAAGTTCCTTCCTATGGGTATATTTTGACTAAGGAGGCGCAGCATGCGTATAAAGTGCGGGTTCAGTCAGGCAATAATTACTCCCCAGCCTGAAAAAGTCTTCATGGATGGTTATGGTTTTCGAATGGAGCATGCAAAGGGAGTCAGGGATGATTTGTATGTAAAGGCTCTGGCTATTGAAGACAGAAATGGGAAGAGGTTCTGCATACTGAGTTTTGATATATGTGGATTCAATGAAGAGGTATCGGAAATTCTGAGGTTTCACATATCCCAAAAAACAGGATTGGATGGATCCTCAATAGCTTTGACTGCAACCCATACTCATGCCGGGCCTGCCTGCGGTGTTTTGTATTCTGTTCCGTTAAACAATGACTATATGAACAAAGTGGGAGAGCTGGCAGGTAATTGTGCCAACGAGGCTTTATCAAATATGGAGTACTGCAGTTTTACAAGCCGTTTTGGAAAAGACCTTGAAATGATACACAACAGAAGAAATCTGGATGCTATTGACAGACGTGTGAGAGTAGGCTGTTTTTTCAATCAGGAAAATGCAATTGCCGGCCTGATTGCCCAGGCTTCCTGTCATCCTGTTCTTATGTCAGACATGTATATCTCTGCGGACTATCCTTCCGCACTTACCAAAAAGGGTCTCGAAATGGGTATGTGTTTTATGTTCCTGCAAGGAAGTTGTGGTGACATAAACCCAATGGTGGAAGGAGTCAGCCAGGAAGAAAAATTGGAGAAGCTTGGCGGGGAACTTGTGCAAAGTGTTCTTGATGTCATCAAGATAGAGAAGGTAAAGGGTCATAATGGGGATGTCGATATTGATTTTAAGTTAAATGAAATCAATGTTCCAATGAAAGCTTTTCCTCCCAGGGAGGAAGTTGAAAGAGAAATAGACAAGTATATAAAGGCATATTATGACGCCCAGGATGAGATGAACAAAAGATATATCCTGCAGTATCTCAACTGGTACAGAGGAATTTTGAAGAAGATAGAAAGAGGGGAGAATGGGGATATACAGGTGCCCCTTCAGTATCTTAAGGTGGGCAACAAAGAGGAGAAGATGATTTTTATTTTTCTTCCTTTTGAGGTGCTGACCAGGACTGCCTTAAAGATTGAAGACAGACTTATTACCATGGGGTATGAGAAGGAAAACATATATATTGTTGGGTATTCAAACATTGTATATGGCTACCTTATACCCGGGGAGGAGATAGGATACGAAAAGTACGAGAACAAGGATGCTCCTGTCTGGTACAATACAGCCCTCTTTGACAAGGACAGTGAAAGGATTGTAATTGAGAAATTATTCGAAATGGTATAAAAAAGCCCTCTTGTACAAGAGGGCTTTAAGTTTATTCAATTGCCATACCTGCAAACATTCCTTCTCTTACTGCGGTTCCAACTTTGCCAATTTTGTTGCAGTCGCCGATGATTCTTGTCTTTGTATAATACTTGTTGTATATTTCCCTTGCATGTTTATCATTCTTTACCATGCCGAAAGCTGCAACCATTGTATCGCCTTCAATAAAGACTTCGTTTCCATCTTTTGTGACCGCTCTTACACCATTTTCTGCAATCTCGACAACCTTGTGGCCGGTCAGAATCTTAACCCCATATTTCTGCAGCATTGGAATCAAGGCTGCCTTGTTTATGAAATGATCGTCTTTTGCAACTTCATCAAGCATTTCAACAATTGTAACCTTCTTGCCTTCCATGGCGTTTTCAAGGGCAGAGTCGCATGCAGACAAACCGCCGCCGCAGTAAATTATCTTTTCGCCTTTTAGTTTCTCGGGCTGGGTGTGGCATGTGATTATGTCAATGGCATTTTCAATACCCTTGATATTTGGTATTAATGGAGTTGCACCGGTTGATACAATTATTTCATCTGCTTCTTCAAGTTCAGGAGATGAAGCTGTTACTTCATGATTCAAATGAACGTCGACTCCCAATATTTCAAGCTGCCTGATTTGCCATCTTGCAAATTCTCTGAGCTGGCTCTTGAAGTCGGGAGTTGCAGCACTCTTCAACTGTCCGCCCAAAGCACTGTCTTTTTCATAGAGAGAAACCTTGTGCCCCTTTAAAGCAGCTACTCTTGCAGCTTCCATTCCAGCAGGGCCACCGCCAACCACTACAACTTTCTTAGGACTTTCAGTCTTTTCTATTGTAAATCTCTTTTCAAAGCCGGCTACAGGATTGACTGAGCAGCTGATCTTTGTAAGACGCTTTATAATTCTTCCTATGCAGTCTTCGTTGCAGCGAATGCATGGACGGACTTCATCACGTCTGTTGGTCATAAGTTTCTTTGCTATATGGGGTTCAGCTATTAGTGGACGGCCAAACATAACAAAGTCACAGTTGCCGGACTCAATCAACTTTACTGCTGTTTCGGGAGTGTGGTTGCCCGCATTCATCAAGGGTACGCTTACTGCCTTTCTTACATCCTCGCAAATTTCAGACATGCATGCATCTCCAAGATAAGCAGGTGGGAAAATATATTCGATGTTTTCATAGCTGCCTGTATCTATGTCGAATGCATCTACGCCTGCTTCTTCCAATATTTTCAGCATTGGCAGGGTTTCTTCAAGAGTTCTTCCTCCAGGGAAGTGATGCTTGCACGCAATCCTGAACAGAATAGGCATGTCAGGCCCTACGGCACTTCTTATGGACTGTACAATTTCAACGGCAAATCTCATTCTCTTTTCAGGAGTACCGCCATATTCATCTTCCCTCTTGTTCCAAACAGCAGACATGAACTGGTCAACCAGATATCCTGCATGGGCATGTACCTCAATTGCATCAAATCCTGCATCTTTTAACAGTTTTGCAGAGAAAGCGAACTGTTCCATAATCTTCTTGATTTCCTCCACAGTCAAAGCCCTGCAAGGCATGTCGGGGTTGAAGAAGGATGGAATGGGTGAAGCTGATACTGGTGGTCCGCTCAGCATGTTTGCAAACGCATTCTTTCCTGTACCACAGCTTAACTGCGCTACAATTTTAGTACCATATTTCTGTACAGCCTCGCACAGATTTGTCAGTTGGGGAATAACATGGGTGCTGTCAAGGTAGCCTTCAAGAGAACCTTGAGCAAGTTCCTGGGTGAGGAATTGACATCCCATGATAATCATACCAGTGCCGCCGCGGGCTCTTTCCTCGAAATAGTCGATTTCCTCATCTGCAATGGTGCCATCAATTCTTGCAGCATTGAGTCCCATGGGAGCCATGACAATTCTGTTCTTTACTTCCATGTTTCTGATTTTGAATGGTGTAAATAGTACATCGTAGTTCATTTTGGTCCCTCCTGTTATATTTTTTCTTATTTAATTTATCCAAATCTGCGTTTGCAATTCACTAATTGTATGATTAGAGTGTCATTAGTATT
>JAAYLF010000094.1 GCA_012522035.1 Clostridiaceae bacterium | reverse complement strand
GGATAGTATGAAGCCCAAATCATATACCGAATATGGGTTTCTCAACAGCTGCAAGACTCCCACAAAACCAAGAACATTCAAGGAATCACTCTTCCTGCCCAACAAAAGTGCAATAATTCCAAATATTTGAGACATTACCGCCCTAAAAACAGATGGCGTCATGCCTGTTGTTACAAGAAAAAAAAGAAGGGGAAGTACGAGCAGCAAATTCCTGACCCAAATATTCAAATGCCTTGTCCTGAGCACTTTCCTGAAAGGCATCAGAAACATGACAACATGGGTCCCGGACACCGCCATAAGATGAGCAAGTCCTGAGCGATATATGCTTTCTTTAAGCTCGTCGTCAATGGATTTGGCCTCCCCTGTCATGATGGCCATCGCAAGAGCACTTCTATCACCCAGAAACTTTTCCAAACTGGCATACATCCCGGCTCTTACTGATGCTCCCCATGCAGTCAGGGAAACCGGATTTGATTCAATTACCTCAATATCTCCTTCTCCAACAAAGGCCTGATACCTGACACCTTTACCCAACAGATACTTTCTGTAGTCAAACTCGCCAGGATTAGTCGCTCCCACAGGCACTGTAAGCTTTACATATGCTTTTATCCTTGCTCCCTTTGACAAAGCATAAGCATCACCAAAGTCTGCAATGAGTAGAACATTGTATTTTTCTGCCTTGAGAACGTATTGACCTTCCTTGTTCCACGGAGCCTTGTACACAATTCCTTCTATGCTTTTTCTGCCCGTCACGGCAGCTTCCTTTTGGGGGGTGGATGCAAAGACATACGAAAGCAGCAGCGACAGGAGAAACAATACCAAAAAAAATCTATGGCGCATATACTAATTATACATCGCCATAGCATTTTTGTGTCCTTTGGGGAATATTACCCGATGGATTTTATGAATTTTTGCTTTTTGGTTTAGAAACAAAGGAGGCAACAAGATCGAAGAATATGGCCATTGCAATACCGGAAGCCACTGCTTCAACACCACCTGTAAGAATTCCTATGAAGCCTTTTTCATCTATTGCCTTGAAGACACCCTTGCACAACGCATATCCAAAACCCGTCAGAGGTATGGTCGCTCCGGTACGCCCTATTTTCACCACTTTTTCATATACTCCTATGGCAGTCAGAAAGACACCTGTAACCACGTATAAAACTAGAATTCTGGCAGATGTGAGCTTTGTCTTGTCAATCAGTATCTGTGCCACGACACATAATAGGCCGCCTGTAACAAAAACGGCAAGATATTTTAAGAATGCATCCATTCAATCACTTCCCATCTACATATTCTGTATTGATACCGCATGTGCAATGCCGATTATTGATTCACCCTGTTTTGTGGATATGGGACTCATCAATGCTCCCGTGGCTACAAACAAAACCTTGTTCAAGGCGTTTTCCCTCAGTTTTCTCAAAATGTATCCATTTAAAACAACAGCACTGCAGGCACATCCACTCCCGCCTGCGCAAGTACCCTGTGTTTCAGGGTCGAATATCATCTCACCGCAATCCTTCAAATCTATATCCAGCCCGTTTTTCTTTAAAATTTCCCTGCACAACTTTTTGCCTGTTATTCCAAGATCTCCTGTTACTATCATGTCATAGTAGTCCGGGGAAAAGTTCAGGTCCGACAGATGAGCCTGTATTGTAAACGCGGCTGCAGGAGCCATTGCTGCTCCCATGTTGTTGACATCCTTTACCTCATAATCCACCATCTTTCCTGGTGTTACAGATACAATGACAGGACAGTTTTCTCCCATGTTGTCAGACGACAGAAGACATGCACCTGCACCGGTTACCGTCCACTGAGCGTCTGGCGCTCTTTGATTGCCCAGTTCCATCGGAAAACGGAACTGCTTTTCAGCTGAGGCAAAGTTGCTGGAAGTGAGGCACACCGCATTGTTTGCACCTCCACCGTCTATCAAAAGGGATGCCAATATCAAAGACTCTGCCATGGTAGAACACGCACCATATAGACCAAAGTAGGGCCTTCCGGTTTTTTTGAGGCCATTGCCTGTTGCTATGCACTGGTTCAAAAGGTCTCCTGCAAATATGCAGTCCACCATGTTCTCGTTAATTTTACTTTTTGCAAGCAGCTTTGCATAGGTTGCGGACACAAACCTGGCTTCCGCCTTTTCCCAAGTGTCTTCGCCAAAATCCTCGTCTTCCTTCTGGTCAAAGTATTTGCCCAAAGGACCCTCCTTCTCTTTTGGTCCTACTATGCAAACACCTTCCCTCCAATACACCTTTCTATCCAAAACAAAAGTCTGATTTCCAACTTTTTGTGCCATAGTCTCTACCTCGTCAATAGAAAATATATCAGACCAACAACTACAGTTGAAGAAATGCCGTATACAAGAACGGGGCCGGCTACAACAAACATTTGTGCGCCGACACCCATGATACGGCCTTCACTGCGAAATTCCATTGCAGGAGACACTATTGAGTTTGCAAAACCTGTTATTGGTACAATGCTTCCCGCTCCTGCAAATTTTCCAATATTATCATAAACGTTCAATGCAGTAAACAGTGCTCCAAAAAAAACCATGAACACTGTAGTATGGACCTTGCTAACCTCTTCTGAAAAAGGCAGTATGTCATTATATATCTGAGCAATTACACAAATAATTCCTCCAACAAGAAAAGCTCTAAGACAGTTGACAAAAACATTTGATTTGCCTGAATGCTTTTCAACCAGCTTCGAATATTCCTTTTGCTCCAAATTCATATCTTGACCTCCAAACATGGTTTACATATATTTTGTCGCCATGTTTGGATGCAATACATGCAAAAGTTGACATGATTTATCAGTTTATGGCATCCAGATTGTTTCGGATTTTTTTCAATATTTTTTTTTCCAATCTTGAGACTTGTACTTGTGATAGACCTAACAGTTCTGCGATTTTTACCTGGGTCATTTCCTTGAAATATCTTAGTATGATTATCTGCTGTTCCGTTTTGTCGAGTTTTTTGATAGCACTTACCAATGCCATTCTTTCAAGCAGGTCGTTCATTTCGCTGTCCTGTCCTGCTGAGTTTTCATCTGCCAGCTTGTCTATTAGATAGAGCGGAGATGAATCGTTGTCGTTAGTTACTGCATATATTGATTCAGGAGTTTGTCCCGCCTCCAGAGCCATTGTGAGTGTTTCAACATCCACATCCAGTCTTTCAGCCAGTTCCTTCAAGGTGGGCTCTCTTCCCTTCTCCCTGCTCATTATTTCCGAGACACCCTTAGCCTTTACATATAACTCTTTTGTCTGACGGGATATTTTAATAATACCGTCATCCCTGAGATATCTTTTGATTTCACCCGCAATCATAGGTACTGCGTAGGTGGAGAAACATACATTATAGCTTGTATCAAAGTTCCTTATTGCTTTCATTAGTCCAATGGTGCCAATCTGGTACAGATCTTCCGGTTCCACTCCCCTGTTTGTAAATCGTTTTACCACGCTCCACACAAGGCCTGCATTCTTCTCAACAAGAGTGCTCATTGCCTCGTTGTCACCACTTGCGGCTTTTATCAAAAGTTCCCTTGATTTCTCATCATGGAACTCATTCAACTCCATCACCCCTTGCCAAGAGAGTGGAAGATCTTCTTGATTCTTACTTTCGTGCCCTTGTTTACTGCCGATTCCACGTCAAGTTCGTCCGAGAAGGATTCCATGATTGTAAAACCCATGCCGGATCTTTCATTTTCCGGATCCGTTGTGTACAATGGCTTTCTTGCAAGTTGAACATCAGCAATTCCGCAGCCCTGGTCGGCTACCGTAACCACTATGTAGTTGTCATACAACTCACATATCATCTCTATTTCCTTGGAACTGTCCTCTTTGTAACCGTGGATGATACAGTTTGTTACAGCCTCACTTACCGCGGTACGTAAATCGGATATTTCTTCGAGGGTTGGATCCAGTTGTGCAGCCATAGAGGAAGCCAGTATTCTGGCCAAAGATTCGTTTTCACTTTTTGCAGGAAAAACTACTCTCATGTAATTTTTTCTATCCATTGTCATACCCCACATTCCTTCAGAGATTTGCATTTATGTATATAATTGAACACGCCAGCCATCTCAAGAATTTTCATTACATGTTTGAAATAGCTTGTCTTGCCTTCAGTTAGAAACCAGGTGGTACCACCCAAATGGGAGACCGTACGATACCTCCCCATAAGTACACCAATTCCTGCACTGTCCATAAATGTCAGTTCTGTAAAATCGAATACCACATCCTTGACTAGAGTTCTTAGTATTTCCCTGTCAATTCTACGCCTGAGCTCGTCCGCACAATGATGGTCAAGTTCACCAGTTACTTTCAATATTAGTAAATTGCCTTTTCTTTTCATTTCAAGTTCCATGGCTCACCCTCCTTGATATTCAGTACATATATTTTATATTATTTCCCAAAATATTACCCTGTTTTGGGAAATAATTTGGAAATAAAAAAATAGCAGTAACTGCTATTTTAAGTCTCATTTATCTATTTTGTTTGCAATTTCAATTATCTTGTTAAGCCTGTGGGCAGTGCCCGCCTTGCTTATGGGTGGGTTCAGAAGCTTGCCCAGCTCCTTCAAATCCAGCTCGGGATTTTCAAGTCTTACCATGGCTGTATCAAACAGATGCTTTGGCAGTGTGCTGAGCATGTTTTTTTCCTCCAACAGTCTTATGGCCTTAATCTGTCTATATGCCGCATCACTTGCCTTTTGCAGATTTGCATTGTCACAGTTTACCGCCCTGTTTGTGTTGTTCCTTATCTCCCTTATGATTAGTGCATTTTCAAACTCGAGAACCGCCTTGTAGGCTCCAATAAGAGTCAGGAAATCCGATGCGGTTTCAGAATGCTTCATGTATATTATGTATCTTTCTTTCCGCATCATAGTCTTTACATCCAGCTTGTAGTATTCAAGGATGGTTTTGCAGATTTCGTATGGAAGACTTGATTTGAAGCTCATCTCCACATGGGTGGCCTTGTCAATATCATTGGTCCTTCCCGATGTTATGTAGCAGCCTCGGACAAAAGCTTTCATGCAGCACTCATCCATGGGCTGAGGCTTGTATGAAAAATGAGGCAGAATGATTGCGTATGCATCATCCTTCCTCAGATTCTCCAAATCGAGTTCAATATTGTGACACTTCTTTACAAGAAACGCAAGCCTTTTTGCATACAAATCACTTTTGGTTCTCACCCTGTTTCCTGAAAGAGTCAGACGGATGGCCGCATATTCACAGAATACGCAGCAGTCAGAATTTACTTCCAAAGTATACAGTTCATCCTTAACCCTCATTTGAAATGTCGACATGTAATCACTTGCTTTCCTTTATTTCAAAAACGGTGTTATCTCACCCTGATAGAACACACGCAGTTCATGCATTGCCCTTGTACAGGCCGTATACAGCATCTGTCTGTCGCTCTTGTCGTAGTATTCGTCCTTTGATGCATTCCAGATGGCAACACAATCAAATTCCAGACCTTTGGCAAGATATACCGGCAGTATTTTCACCGCGTACTTGTCGTCAAGTTTCAAATTGACCTCTTTTGCCGCTTTCATTGATTTACAGAGTATAGAAATGTTCATATACCCCTTTTCATACATTTCAACAACGAACCTGGCAACTTCCTCGTTCATTTGGTCTTTTCCAGTACGAACAATCATCGGCACGTTGCCGCTTCTTATGCTCTGTTCCTCTTTCTTGTTTATTATGCGAGAGGCAAACTCAATAATTTCTTTCGTCGACCTGTAGTTGGTGGTTAGCTCATATTTCCTAAACGGCCTTCTCTGTATTATATCCCTAATATCATCCACAAAGTTGCCGGTGTTTTCAAAAACCAGCTGTTTCCTGTCGCCTACAAACAGCATGTTGCAGTGAGGGAACCTTCGTTTGATAAGTTCCAGGAAGATGGGTGCAAAGTCCTGGGCTTCATCTGCCAAAAGATAAAAAAGTGTGGACTCAAACTCAAAATTGTACATAAGCGCGCTCATAAGACCAATTGCACATATGTCTTCCCACAGAAGGGTTTTTGGAGCATATTTTTCGAGATTGACCCCCACCTTCTCAAAAAAATCCCTGTCCTGATACATTCTGTAATACAAAGTTTCCACGGAATGACAGGTTATCATGT
>JAAYLF010000093.1 GCA_012522035.1 Clostridiaceae bacterium | reverse complement strand
TTACATAATCCTCCCTAAATCAATTGATATAACTTTCAATAGCTTCTATCAAGCTCTTTTTTGCGTACTGAATTGATACATCTTTTATAGCAGCGCCTGCAGCAGTCAAATGACCACCTCCTCCAAGTTTCTCAAGAATAACCTGAACATTGATTGCTCCTAAGGATCTTGCGCTTATGTAAACAACCCCACCTATTTCGCACAGTACAAATGTGGCGTCAATACCTGCCACATTCAGCATCTGATCCGCGGCAAGAGCGGATATGAATTTTGGATTCTTTATATCCGGACCGCATACTGCAATGGACATGTTTCCGTATACAATCTCTGCACTTGTTGCCACATCACAGACCTGGATAAAGGTTTGAATATCTGGCTGGAAATACTGCTTTACGGATATAGTATCAACACCTTGTGCTCTTAAGAAGGAAGCAGCTTCAAAGGTTCTCGTGCCTGTTTTGAAGGTAAAGTTCTTGGTATCTACAAGAATTCCTGCATAAAGCGCTTCCGCCTCTATGGGTGGTATTGTCACATTCGGTTCAAAATACATAAGTATTTCAACCAGCAGTTCGCTGGTAGATGATGCGTATGTTTCCGCATAATCTATCACCGTATTTTTTATGAAGTCGGAACCTCTTCTATGGTGATCAATTAATGCGATTCTGCTTGCATAATCAAGAAGCTTCGGACACTCTGTAAGCTCCTTGTTGTAAGTGTCCACAACTATGACAAGAGTATTGTCGTCAATTATGTTCAGGGCATAACTGGAGTTAATGAATACCTCCTCGTATTCTTCCATCGTGGACAGTTTTTCCATTATAGCTGCAATGGACTGATTAACAGAGTTAAGAATAATATTGGCTTTTAAGTTTCTCAAGCAGCAAGCCCTGTATAATGCAAGAGAAGCTCCCAAACTGTCCATGTCACAGTTATTATGGCCCATAATGATTACCCTGCTGCTCTTGTCTATCTCTTCCTTCAGAAGATTCGATATTACCCTTGCCCTTACCTTTGTACGGCGCTCCATTTCTATATTGCTTCCGCCATAGTAGGTATCCTTGTTGTTTGACCTGACTATGGCCTGGTCACCGCCTCTTCCAAGTGCAAGTTCTACAGCCATTTCTGCATTTTTGTAGTTCTCTTCTATTGTTTGCCCGTCTTTAGCAATACCTATGCTAAGAGACACCGGGATCTTGTTTCCTACGTTAATATTTTTTGCCTTGTCCAATATTTCAAACTTGTTCTTTTCAAACTCTTTCAACTCATGGTTTTCAGCAAGCAGCACATATCTGTCTCTTATCAATCTTCTTATGATTGCGCCTTTTCCTTTCAACCATTCGTCAAATATTCTGTTAAGTTCTACAAAAATTTCATTTACTACAGCTTCACCACTGGAACGATATATTTCTTCATAACTATCAATTACAATTATTCCTACTGCAAGTTTCTCATCTTCGTACTTCTGCCTAAGCTTCACCATCTCGGTAATATCTATGAAATACAGCATGATGTAAAAGCCGCGTTTTTCTTCTTTTTCAGCTTTGATAATATTGCCCAGCATCTGATACGTTCTGCCTTCAAGATATACCTCGCTCATAAGGTTCGTATCATTCTCTATAAGCTTGCTTTTTATTTTCAAAAGAAACAGCTCGTTGACAGTCTTCCTAATTGTCTTCTTCTTTTCAAAAATATTGGCAAAATGTTTATTGTGCCAGATAAGCTCCCCGCTCTCATTTATAAACAAGAGAGGCAAATGGAAATCCCTTATCGAACCTTCCTTTCCTTCTTTCAAGTGGAAAGATATGCCCGACACAATTTTTACTATGGCTTTTCTTTTCAGTATGGCGATAACAATGTTTAATATAATGACAGCGACAAGCAGCAAAATATAAACCAGCACGATCCTGTAACTTTTCTGCACTGCATAAAAATAAATGCTGTTTGCAATCAGTGCTGCAGCTATCACAAAGTTGATCAGCGCCATATTTACTTTTCGGATTGAAAATTTACCTTTCATGTTATACTTTTCTCAACCTTAATTTTCTTATTACCTTGTTGCTGATTTCATCCTGATCAAGTCCCAGTTTCTTTCCGAGTGCATAAGAAAGAACTATTAGCTCAGATATGTCCTCGTTCACTTCATCAATTATTATTTCGTCGGCTGAAAGGTCTTTGTATAGTTTTCCTACTGCCATTACCAAGTCGGCTTTACAATTGTCAATCTGTCTGACATTACCAAAAACATTCAACATACAAACCCCTCATTCCGTTTTTAATATACAAAAAGAGCGCAACTATGGAAGCTGCGCTTTTTACTTATATTAATCAGAAGAAAATGGCATCAACGCAACGTGTCTTGCCCTCTTTATAGCGTTGGTAAGCTGTCTCTGATGCTTTGCGCAGTTTCCAGAAATTCTTTTTGGCAGAATCTTGCCTCTTTCGGAAACAAACTTTCTAAGCTTAGCTATATCTTTATAATCAATATGTTCAACTTTATCAACGCAGAAAGGACAAACCTTTTTTCTTCCTCTTCTCTGTCTTGTAAAGTTCTTTACTTCCTTTTCGCTATCCTTGTTGCTTTCTTTCTTCACCATGTTTTCGCCTCCTTCTTTCTAGATAGGTAATATTACTTAGAATGGTATATCTCCATCATCTTCGTCCAGCACAAAGAATCCAGCCTGTTGAGGTTGAGATTCAGCGCCATATCCAGGCATGCTGTCATTTACAGGTCCATCCTGACGTTTACTGTCTGCAAACTCAACTTCATCGATAACAACATCGGTGGAGTAGCGTTTCTTGCCTTCCTGATCTTCCCAGGAACTCGTCTCAATTCTGCCAGATACGGCCATTTTAGAACCTTTGGCAAAATATTTCGATATGAATTCAGCAGTACTTCTCCACGCAACGCAGTTTATAAAATCTGCGGTCTGCTGTTGGTTTTCCGACCTGAATCTGCGATCTACCGCCAAAGTAAAACGGCAAACTGCAATATTGGACGGAGTATACCTTAATTCCGGATCTCGTGTGAGCCTTCCGATTAGAATTACTTTATTCATAATATCACCTATCCTTTGTTTCTTCTGATAACAAGGTACCTTAAAATACCTTCAGTAATTTTGAAGTTTCTTTCAAGTTCCGCTGGAAAATCGGGCTCGGAACTAAATGTCGCCAATACATAATGACCTTCGGTTACATAGTTAATTGGATAAGCGAGACGTCTCTTGCCCCATTCTACAAAGGATTCAAGAGTTGCTTGTGATTCTATCAGGTTTTTGAATTTTTCAACTATTTCATTTACTTTCTCTTCACCTGGTACTGGATTAACTATGAACATTACTTCATAATTGTTCATCTGTTTCACCTCCTTTTGGACTAACGGCCCTGTTAATACTAACAGAGCAAGGAATTACAATGTAGAATTATATCACATAAAAGCCAATAGTACAAGCAATATTTTTTCGTGTGCCTATCCTTACATAATATTATAGCCTATTTCCATCACCTGTCAATCGATGCAACCAAAGTTAACATAACTTGTTGCATTTGGGTGATTTCAATTATCAGTTATTTATTGTATTATTACAACCAGGAGACTGAAAAATATGAAAAGTATGAAAAATACCATTGCAGCAAATCTTAGATACTTGAGAAACATAAAAGGATGGTCCCAGGAAGATATTGCGGAAAAAATTGGAGTAAGCCGCCAGTCCGTTGCCAAATGGGAAAATGGCGAAACCCTGCCGGACATATTAAAGTGTGAAGCTTTGGCTGAACTGTTTGATGTAACTCTTGACGATCTGGTACGCTACAACCCGGAGGAAAAAGGCTTGCCTATACCACCCAAAAACAAACACTTTTTTGGTATTGCAACCATTGGTGAAAGAGGACAAATAGTTTTGCCTAAGAGCGCAAGAGATACCATGGGACTAAAACCCGGAGACAAGCTTGTCGTGCTCGGAGACACCTCCCAAAGCAATAAAGGTATTGCTTTGGTTGAAAGTAGTCAGTTTTTGAAGATGACAGGCCATATTGTTGAAGAGATTTTTAAGGAATAAAGGTGATAAAATGACAATACTGAAGATTGATAATCTTAGAAAAATATACCCAAGTTTTCTTCTTGATGATATTTCATTTTCCATATCCGAGGGAAAAATAATGGGGCTTATAGGAAAGAACGGCGCAGGAAAATCCACAACCTTGAAAGGTATGCTAAACCTGGTGAAACGTGATGGCGGTTCAGTCGAGATGTTTGGCATGGATTTTTTCAAGCATGAAGAAGAAATAAAACAGCATCTGGGTGTGGTGCTTGGAGGCATTGACTTTTACAACCATAAAAAGCTTTCAGACATTACCGCTGTCACAAAACGCTTTTATAAAAACTGGGACGAAGACGCATATCAAAATTATCTTAAGGTCTTCTCATTAGATCCTAACAAAAGAGTCAAAGAACTGTCAAGTGGCATGAAGGTAAAATACATGCTGGCTCTTGCCCTTTCCCATAATGCAAGACTGCTGATTCTTGATGAACCTACGAGCGGACTCGACCCTGTAGCAAGGGATGACCTGCTTACCCTATTTAAATTGCTTGTGGAGAAAAAGAATATTACTATTCTTTACTCAACCCATATAATCACAGACCTTGAAAAATGAGCAGACTGTATTACCTATATAAAAGACGGGAAACTTGTTAAAAGCGCTGAAAAGAAAGAATTCATAGATTCCTTTCAGTATTTGAGAAAACCAAATGAGAAAGCACATCCTTCCTTGGAAGAAATAATGATAAGAATGGGAAGGAGAGAATACAATGTTTAATCTGATATATAAAGAATTAAGACTTTCCGCCCACCCAAACCTTTTCATATTTACACTGCTTGGCATACTGGTTATTGTACCTGCTTATCCCTATGAAATGGTATTCATCTTCGGATGCCTCGGTCCATATATAACTACGGTATATGGCAGAGAAACCAATGATATTTACTACACCGCCCTGCTTCCTGTAAGAAAAACAGATATTGTAAAGGCAAAATGCCTTGTATTTGTTCTTGCTCAAATGACCCAAATACTAATATCCATTCCCTTTGCCTTTCTGCGAGTTGTTGTGCTGCCTGCTGGCAATCCCGCAGGTATTGAAGCCAATGTGGCATATTACGGTTTTGGTTTCATAATTTATGCAGTCTTCAACATGATATTCCTCGTTACTTTCTTTAAAACCTCATACAAGGCAGGCAAAGCCGTCCTGCTGGCAATAATACCAGCATCCTTGATCATGATTCTTATGGAAGTACTTGTCCACTTTCCACAATTCAAGTGGCTTGACAGCACAAGAGCAAACGATTTGCCAAAACAATTCCCCATACTTCTATTTGGCATTGTGTTCTAAACCATAATCATGTCGCTGACTTACAAGGTATCTGCAAACAGGTTTTCAAAAGTTGATCTTTAGTGGTTGACGGTATGCACTTTCTAATGTAATATTGGTTTCAAACCAGGCGAAAACCAGAGGTGTATATATGAAAAGAAAAATAGTTATTCTTATTCTGCTCGTTATTGCAATACTAACTACCTCATGTGCAACAAGTGTCAAGCTAACGGAAGAAGACAAGGAATTTATAACCAGATACTACACCGAGTACGAAAGCGATCTTTTTGATGCTGAAAACATAGTCCTTACATTTGCCGCCATGAGTGATACCCATATAGGGGGCAAGAACCAGCCCGAGAAACTTGCAAAGGCCATAAAATTGCTTAACAAAAGAGCAAAATATAGGCTGGACGCACTATTGTTTGCAGGAGATCTGACAGACGTTACCGGATACAAGGTACAAGAGGATGAAATAAGCATATTTAAAAAAGTAATTGAAGAAAACAAGGACAAAAACACATCAATATTGTACATCCTTGGCAACCATGATGTTAATGACGAAGTATCTATGAGCCCCAGCTTCTACAGGATCTTTGGTGAAGCTTTTTATAATGCAAATGTTCTTGAGAAAGAAGAAATCCTTTCAGGCAAACATCACTGGATTGTAAATGGATATCATTTTCTCGGGGCTGATTTTGACTGGAGTGCTGATGACTATGTTGGCAAGAATCTTGAATGGATTGACACAAAACTTAAGGAAATAACAGAAAAAGAGCCCAACAAACCTGTTTTCGTCTCAGTTCACGCTCCGAGGACCAATGTGGACAGAGTACTTTCCAAATATCCTCAGGTAATTCTTTTGACAGGACATACCCATCTCCCCCTCAACTCAGACAGGGCGATAAAGCAGACAACTTACACACACCTGCACTGTGGCGGCATGTATTATTACCGCCAATATACAGTTGACAACAAACTTATGGATGATCTCGGAGAAATACATAATTTCATGCAAGGCTACCTTATTGATGTCGACAAGAACCATAATGTCAGAGTTATACGAATGGATTTTTATCACGAAAAAGCATATGAGCCTGTGTGGATTATTCCAGCACCAATAGAAGACAAATCCCATCTGCTGTATACAGAAGAACTTAAGGACAAATCAAAGAGACCATACTTCGAAGATACGGAAATTGATCTCAGCGACTCCATGACATATACATTTGTTGGCAGATTCAAGGCTGCAAAGACAGAAAGCACAAATCCAATTGAGCTTTACGAAATTAAACTATGGCAGACTGACAAGGTTGATACCAAATATATCTCCACTTATTACGCCATTACCGAGAAGGAGGATTTTCCTGATGAGTATGAATTCAGGTTTATCCGGGTTGATGCAGACATCCATGCTGTAAGCATCTCCGCTTACGACTGCCACGGCAGCTCGTCAAACAACATCCTTTACAACAAAGGCCTGTACTTTGTTGATATTCGATCCAATGTACCTGGCAATGCAAATATAACTGCATACAGGCCAGGAGAAAATGTAAGGATAAAAATAACTCCTCCTTCTGGGTACCGTATTGAAAGTATTTCTGCAGAAGGTGTGGAGCTTGATGATTCAATGTCCTTCGTTATGCCGGAAAACAATGTGATTGTTAATGTGACTTATTCAAAGAGATAATTCCAAAACGCTTACTGCTTCAATTCCATGCTCGAGAGGCTTGCTCCTCTCGAGTATTAAATTTATGCATGCTTGTTTTCTTTCATCTTCCAAAGGAATGGGTCTGAAATTGTTTGCCAAAACCCCTTTGAAATTAAGTTCATCTGTTGATGTTATGTAACATGGAACGGCAAAACTGTCATCGCCAAGAATTTTACCACCCTTTACCGTCCATTCATGTACATAAATAATGGTATCGGGGTTTGTTGCGCTTCTAGACCCGCCAAAAGCAAAGTTTCCAAGACTGTATACTATATATTTCCCCTTGTAGTTCTCAATTCCTTGAAGAAGATGAGGGTGGTGTCCTACTATCAGCTCCGCCCCTTCATCTATATACAAATGGGCTACATCCCTTTGTTCTTTTGGCGGCACTTTTTCAAGCTCCTTGCCCCAGTGCAGGTTGACTATTACAATATTGTCCTCTTTCTTGTTCTCCCTTATCAATGGAAGAACATCCTCGTATCTTTCTGCCATTACATTGGTGTCCTCAACCAGAATAAAGTTTGCAGCAATAAATACAATCTCAACGTCTTTTACACTAACCTTGTACACCTCGTTATGCCCTAAAGGTTCCACACCATGACTTTTAAGCGCATTACGTGTTTCGATATACCCTTCCTCCAGGTAATCATAAGAATGATTGTTGGCAAGGAGTGCAATCTCCACGCTTGATTCCTTTAATATGTTGGCATACTCAGGCTTCCCTCTAAAACGCCAGGGCTTGTCTGCCTGCTTCGTATGATTTGTAAGGGTTCCCTCATAATTGATTACTGTTATATCGTCGCTCTTGAAATAATCAAGAACATAATCAAAAGGATATGTCACGCTATTGGATCTTTCATAGACCTGAGGAAACAAATCAGGCAAGTCAAATTCATTTTGCATTCCAAACATGCAGTCCCCGACAAAACTTATTCTGATTGTCTGTTCGACTTCAGGCTCTTCTGTCGGCTCAAGAGTGGGAGATGGCGAAGGTGTTAATGTATGTGTAGGCAGCAAAGTATCTGTGGGCACAGGAGTTAAGTTTACTCCTCCTTGCCCACAGGATGACAGTACAAATATCAGGAATATAATAAAGAAAATTAATGATTTTCTTTTCATGATCAGAACTCAAACTTCGTTTCTCTTATAAACATGCTGTCCAGCATTTCTTTTGCATCCTTGCCTTCAAAAAGAACACTGTAAACCGCCTTTGATATTGGCAGTTCCACATTGTACAACTCCGAAAGCCTTACCAATGCCTTTGCTGTATCAACACCTTCTGCCAGCTTGTTCATCGGAACACCTTTTATATAGTTTTCACCAAACAATCTGTTGTGACTGTATTCTGAAAACAGAGTGGCCTGGTAATCTCCAAGATGCGAAAGACCATAAACTGTAAGTTCATTGCCTCCCATTGCCCTTACCAGTCTTGAAATCTCTCTTGCTCCTCTTGCCATAAGAGCCCCTTTCAATCCTGGCCAGTCAAAACCATCAAGCATACCTGCAGCAATACCCATGACGTTTTTGGCAGCAGCACCTACCTCACACCCTATTAGATCCTGACCGTAATAGAATCGTATAAGAGTGCTGTTAAGCTCTGATACCAAAAACTTTGTAACCTCAATGTCATCAGATCCAATGATCATGCAGCTGGGTCTTCCGTTGTAAAAATCCTGAACATGACCAGGACCTACCCATATGGCAACCTTGTTGCTAGGGCCAACCTCCTCATGGAATATCTGTGTCAGCCTTTTTCCTGTTTCACTTTCAAGACCCTTCATACATAATATGAAGATTTTGTCGTTAAGCTCAACACGGCCAACCAAGTCCTTCAAAAAGGATCTGAACTGTTGTGCGCCAATCGACACAACTATCACTTTTGAATAACTCATTGCATATTCCAAATCATCTGTCAATTCTATATCATCAGGAAGAGTAATGTAATCGTTTCTTCTTGTTTCCACAAACCTTAAATAATCACGTGAACCTTTAAGACCGTAGAGCAGTACATCGTGTTTTTTTATCGCTTGACAGTACCAAGCAATGCAGCTGCCCCACCTGCCACAACCAACAACAGTTATTCTCATTCTGAAAATCAATCCTTTATTCTTTTTTCTACACTATTTAGTATACCATTTTCATGCAGAAATGCAACTAACCAATCTGATATTTGTCAATCAGTCTGTCATATCTTTCTTTGTACTCATCTTCAGATATTTTTCGCCAGTCATATTTCTTTCTAAGAGTCTTTAACTTGCTTTCAAGAATTTCAGTATAAAAGACATTCATCATACTTGAGATATCTCTTGCTGTAAAGGATAGCAGTATGAAATACCCGGCAACAGGAGTCAGCATTATTCCACTTGTAATATATTCAATGGTGGATAATGTTATGGATATCCATCCCAGTATATGTGCAAAAAATACGTTTTCAAAATCCTGAAATACTACGAATAAAGACAACAACAAGCAAAAAGCCAGCATTGAGATAACAAGGTTGTCAGAGCAAAAAGGTCTTTGATTGTACTTCATACAGTATGTCACATTACGCATAATCATGGTGGCACTCATAAGCCCCCACGAAGCTATAAGACAGCACTTTCTGTAAAGCATGTTCAATAGCAGTATGCAAAATGCAATAATGAGTAAAAGACTTGTAATGTAACATGCGCTTGTTAAAAAATATAGAATGAAATAATAGATGTCGTTAACAAGAAATTTCATATCCGCCGCACTGAAAAGCAATGTGGGCAAACTCCACAAAATAGCAAGGAGATAAATAAAAATCTGTAGGAATAGTTTGTATTTCAAATTGGTTGTCACATTCATCC
>JAAYLF010000092.1 GCA_012522035.1 Clostridiaceae bacterium | reverse complement strand
GGCATGTGTTGTACATATAACGGCCTTGTAGTGTATTGTCAACATTCCAATTTCGGCACGTCAAACAGCATTTTGTTTCCTTGAAGTCATCAATAATGTATCTTTCTTCCATCATTTACCCTCCTTCACCGCCTTTAAACACAGCGATACAAATGTTGCTAATAATTCGTTTGAACAGTCCTGACATACATCTAGCATTTCGTCAGGTGCCCGATATTTAGACATTCTTATCTGGGGTATTGCTGCGCCGTCTTTCTCTGGTATTGCAAAATGCGGTACTTCTTTTTTGCAAACGTCACATATCTTAATGGTTTTTTCTATTTTCTTAATCATTTTTCACCCTCCTAACCACCATGAAAGTTGTTTACCTTTCATAAAAGCCTTGACAATTTGCGTATCGCAACGGCCTTCAACCTCTTGCAATGCACCTCACTGTAATTCAATTCCTCCGCCAGCTCCATATATGTCATTGGTCGTCCCTCTGTCATATATCTTCCCTGGACAATTATTCTTTCAGGTCCAGTAAGCCAGAGAAGCGCATTGTCCACTTCCTTTATCCATGCCTCTAATGCTCCCACAACCTCTTCTTGCCTGGTAATTCTGCGGTCATACAAGACTGTTGCCTTTTGGACCTTGGCATATGTCGGGTCAGACTGCTGAGATTTCACAGGAGGCTTGTCCAGAATCGGAGAACTGATAGAAGCCATAAACTGTGTTTTTTCATTGATAAGTTCACTCAGTTTCTTCTGTTCTTCTTCAAGTGCAATTTTATAAGAATTGTACCTCATCAGTCTGTCAATTACTCTTTTTTTATCCTTTCTGTTATGTTTCATTTCAAGCCTCCTGCATATTCTTTATCCTGCTTTGCAAACTTTTTCCTGTATTGCCTTCATTACTCTTTCCCCGTTGCAGTCGCATAATGCAGAAAACCACTCTGAACGGAAAAACTTTTCTAGCTCCTTCTTTTCTTGCAACAATGCCTTATCTTTTGGCTTTCGCTTGAGTTTGCGCAATGTTGACGCATAGTCATCTACCGCCTGATGCACTATGGCTGCTCTCAGCCTGTTTAGTCCTTCCTCGTTAATCTCATTTCTATCAATTACTTGTTCTGCTTTCTCTATGTGTCTTGCCATTATTTATCCCTCCTGTCTTTTAAATTTGTTCTCCGATAATTTGGCCACCCCGTACTCACTCCAATTAAGTTTTTGCCCGCATCTACTACAATAGAGCGTCTCATGCTTTCCCCAAAAAGTTCTTCCACAAGGACATTTCCCGTAAACTTGCCCGTCTTTTAAAACTTCAACTCTTTTTGATATTTCCTTTTCCATGCACATAATGGCTATTTCAAACGCTCTCAACTCTCTATCTGGACAACTATCAATATCCCCTCTGACGTCCTCTAATATCTCAATTGCTTGTTGTATGTCTTTCTTTGTCATTTTCCGTCCACCTCCTCTTGCACTTAAAACAAATCTGATTGCCTTCAACAACATAATCTCCGCACATTACGCAACTATCTTCATTTTTTGCAACGTCAACTGTGTATGTACCTTTGCCATCTCCGACAATTTCATAACCGTCTCTTGTAATTAGCCTTGCTTTGGCACCTATCTTCTCAAGCTCTATTATTCTTTCAAAAACTTTCCTCATGCTTGCCGCATCTGGTGCGTTTATTGTTATTTTCATTTATCTCATCCTTTCACAACCTTAATTTCTAGATCCGGATACTTCTTTTCGAACAATTTTTTCTTGATGTTGAATACATCCGTTCTTTTGCCTTTAACATCCTCGACCACCACACGCCCTAATTTGACGTTGTAGTACCTAAAATCGGCTATGTAGTCTATTGGTCGATATGTTTTACCATTTTTCTTGAAACCGTCTAAAAGGCGGTATTTAGGCTGTAATTCAAGGTCCTTAATTTCTCCTGCACGTTCTAGGAGCTTAAGCTCTGCATATCTCCTGGCTTCTGCCTTGCTGTCGAAGGCGATGCCGTCAATCGTGGTCTTGCGGTTTCTATATTTGCTCATGGCTGCACCTCCAGAAGCTCAGGGTTGTACACCCATTCACTATTATCAAATAGTCTCATTGTTTCCTCCTTTCAGTTTTCCCGTAACCTGTAATTCAACTTTGCATTCTTCGGCAGCGCTATTGCACATTCGCCTGCCCTTTCTGCTATCCTTCCAGCGATAGCCTCGTCAATGTCCAGCATTTGCATCAAGTCAAGCTCGCTTGAGATGATGGTAATGCTCTTCGGATCCAGATACCTCGCATTGATGAGGTCGAACATTGCCTTAATGTCTGCATCTGTCGGCTTTGAAGTTCCCTTTAGCAAGTCGTCTATGTACAGCACCTGCGGACGTGCAAGGTCATACATCAGTTTGTCTTTCTCCTCAGGATCCAGTGCTCTGGACTTAATCATTGCCGCAATCCTGCTCCAGGTCTCATACCTTAGGCTGTACTTGGTTGCAAGCTTGAGACATGCTGCAGTGCACAAGTGCGTCTTACCCGCTCCCGATTGCCCGCCTATGTACAGCCACTGTCCAGGTTTGTTCAAGTTGTTAACCACGAACACCTTAACCTTTGCCTTGGCTTCCAGTTGCCACTGGGTATTAGTCTCAAATGCCTTGAAGGTGTACTTGTCCAACATCTCTCCACTAATGCCACTCCTCTTGAGTCGCATTACACTTCTCCTGAGCTCAACACAGTGACATTCCCTGAATTTGAGGTATTCGCCATCCACGAATGCGTACTGTCCTCTGTTCTTGCAGTCTGGGCAGTTAATGCCATCTTCCTGGTTTAATGTCCCTTCGCTCACGTTGTACCAACGGACCTGCTTCTCTGCTAGAGACTCATTCGTCGTAGGTGATGATGGTTCCGATTTTAATAGGTCGTTCAACTTCTTTTTCAGATTCTCGTTTAGCATTTGTATTCTCCTTTCTCGCCCAGCTTCTTATTGTGGCTAGGTGATTCTTGTACTTGGCTCCCTTGGAGGCTATATACTCACTTAATCGCTCTATACGCTCCTTGTAGTCATAAGGGAACTCTTGTTTCAGTTTTTCGTATTCTTCATCCGAGAGTAAGACGTTCTTATATTCGCCATATTTATGGCGTATAACCTTGCTATTCTTATCCGAAGATTCAGATTCTTGAAATGATTCTTGGAATGATGCTGCAGTCGAGAATAAATCTACTCTTTTATTCTTTTTACTTATATTATCTTCTTTTATATTCTTTTCTTTTAGGCGGGAATCGTTCTCAGAATCGTTCTCAGAATCATTCTCAGAATTGTTCTCAGAATTGTTCTTGGAATGATTCTTGGAATCATTCTCGGAATTGTTCCTCTCTATTGCCTCTTCGTAAGAAGGAATGAGACTTGGTTGCGGTTTGTCCACTCTCTGCCATTTGTTCCAGTTCGTAAACTGATAGTAAGAGCTCCCTTCAATCTCGTAAAATACAACATTGATTCGCTCCTTTATGTTATCAAGTCCTTCCTCAATTTGGTTGAGTGGTATGTCGTCGTACGGGAAGATCAGTGAACGAAGCAAGGCTGGTGAAGCCCTTCCTCTGCCTTCGTCGTCAGCATGGCTGAACATGCCTATAAAAAGCAGTCGCTCGAATATGCTCAATTTGCTCACGTCTTCGCTCAACCATATATTAGGGTCAATCATCCTGCGTCTTGCCATGGTGTCTCTCCTTCCTGTGACATGCAATGCATAAAGTAATGCCATTGTTGATGTCCAGCCTTAATTCGGGGTATTCTTTAAATGATTTGATATGATGAGCGTTCAGTTGTGGAACATCTTCGCTGATATGTTTTCCACACCGATCACATTTGTATATAATCAATGTCATGTATGTATTGCCGTTTGGAATTAAAACTGATTTCAAAAACATTAAATCATCTCCTTAGAACGGAATATCATCCCAGTCTCCATCATCAAGTGCAATGAACTGTGGCTCGTCCTCTGACTTGTTGACTTTGACTTTAGGCTGAGCGGATGTACTGACATCCTTCTTGCCATCAGCAAAATCAATGGAGTTTACAAGAACTTCGGCAGAATACATTTTCTTTCCTTCCTCGTTCTCCCATGTGTTAATTTGGAGGGAGCCGGTGACTCCCATCCGGACTCCCTTATCAAAGTATTTGGAAACAAACTCCGCTGTGGACCTCCACGCCACGCAGTTGATGAAGTCCGTCTTCTGCTGGCCTTCTCCTGCGTACTTCCTATCAACTGCTATGGTGAATCGGCATACAGGGATGTTGGATGTTGTATATCTGAGTTCAGGCTCTCTTGTGAGCCTTCCGATAAGGCAAATTACGTTCATTTTTGCTCCTCCTCAACTACTATTTCTTCTCCAGTGATTATGTACTCAGTCTCATCCAGCTCCACAGCCGGCACAGTATACATATCGTCCGAGATTTCCTTTTTGACGGTCTCATCCACGGCAATTGCACGTACAAAATCAGACTTAAGAGGTGCATATTTAAGCACACGTTTGAGGACCGTCTTTTTTGCCATTTCGTCAAAGTTCTTCTGCCAGGGAGAATATTCAGAGGAATAAGATTGGCTGTATTTCTTGGCATGTAGCTTGATGTCATGGAAAGACATTACCTCAAAGCCATAGCCACCAGATTTTGTCTTGAAGATTGCATAATAATAAATTGGTTTGCCCCTGTTTTCCTTGGCTGGTTTGTGCTTGAGTTTCGGATCCAGCCCGAGCTCATAATCGAACTCGTCATTCTCGAATGCCACTTGTGCCTGTATAATCTCGACTTCGCCGGACCTGTATGCCAGGTCGATTAGTCCCTTGTATCCTATCTGGAACTGGCACTCCAGGACGCCCTTATTTTTGTAGGGTATCAAATAAGCCTGCCCTAATGGTGTATTAGGCTCCAAGCCAAGCTGGGCAGCTGTCATCATTGCCCCCAAAAACGACTGGGGAGTGCAAAGCTCAAGCTTCTTGTCGGTGGACAACGCCGTGAGCACCATTCTTGTGAATCTTTCAGGAGTTATCACAGCAGGTAGTGCTTTAGCAATCTCGCCCTCCATCTGCTTTATGTAGTCCCTCAACGTAGAGGGTTTCCCTGACTTCTGTACGCTCTGATTATTTTTTGTAGCCTGTTGAATCAATCCTTGATTGTTTGACATGATGAATTACCTCCTTATTTTTTGAATGGATTTATTTTGAACACTCTGAAATTTGAAACTTTGTAATAATTTGAAAGGTCTATTTCCGGATAGTCTCTCCGGAACTCGTCCACTTGGAACGTGCTCCTGCTCTGAGCTTTCCATGTGATTTTTGCAAGGTCGCACATTCCAAACTCGTTAGTCTGCAGAGCTTCCATGAGCTCCTGTTTGCATTTCTCCTTCTGCTTTTCGAGCTCTTTAATCTCTGCATCCAGCTGCAGGTATTTCTCCACTGCATCCTGCCAAGCCGTCAGGTCCACCGGATCCTCGTTTGATATTGCGTCAGCATATATCGTCTTGAGCGCATTATCAGTGCTCCAGCTTCCGTCAACCGCTGGTGGAGTATCGCTCTTAATCAATTCGTGGAAGTCTTTCTCCGCCTGCATGAGTGCTGCAATTTCCGCTTCGTCTCGCTCAATTTCAAAGACATAGAATCCCTTGTTGAGCACCAATACTGCCAGGTACCATTTGTGCAATCCTGTCACAGCCAGGTAATGCACACATTGCACATAGTAGTAAGCAGGATAATCTCCATCTTTGATTCTCTTGAGATTCAAAGAGCTTGTAGTCTTGCACTCCAAGCCTGCTTTCTCACCGACGACAAGTCGGTCTATATTGGCATGTGCCCAAGGATATTCAGTATTGGTCCATATGTAATTACTCTTCTGTACCTTCTTCCCTGTGGCTTCCATGAAGCGACTTGCCACGTACTCTTCCAGGTCACGTCCCTGGCGCATTGCCTCATTGTCTTCGGGCGGATCAATTCTGCCAGTCTTTTGCGCCCACATCATATAGGGCGAGCAGTACTCATTGAGTCCCACTATGGCAGCTGCGTCGGATCCGCCAATAGTACTTTGTCTATTCTTCAGCCAGTCTTCTCTGGACATGCCTTTTGTGCTGAATTTTTTAATCATATTTACGTGTCTCCTTTCATATGCTATACTTGTGATGTGATGTTATTTGTGCTCTCGTCAGTTCCCGTATTTTGACGAGAGCCATTTTTCTAGATTCCAAGTGGCAATATAGACTTGACCGTTCCTTCCCGTCTCAGGATTCAATCTCTTATCCCCTGTTGCATATGCCATCCCAAGCTGGCTAAGCTCCGTAAGTCTTGGTGCAACGTCCTGACGGGTAGCCCTGCCTATCAAAGGTGCAATTTCAAAAGCTGTGAGTCCTTCAGGATGTGCGTCCAATACGTCAAGAATTTTCTTGTGCAATATTTCCCTAGTAAGTTTCACCTCCTCGTAGGATTCAAGTTGAGCTTGAGTTGACATTATCTATACCACTCCTTCCCAACCATTCCTTCATTTTGTCTTTGCTGCTGAATGACTCCAAATGAACATCTCCCCTCAGGTCCACTATGACGCCTATGTACTTTTTGTCTTTTTTGCACCAGTACTTGCCTGGCAGGAGCTTGTCTTTTTCAATCCCTTTCCTGAGCCTTCGGTGGGATATGATGAATATCACTTCCGGCTCGTCTATCAGATCCATTACTGCGACTGCTGTAAGCCCCAGCAAGAAGACCAGTAGAAGTGTCGCAGTCTGTCGTTCAGGAACGAATCCACCCCACACAAAGAGCGCTAGTGCTCCTATACAGCAGATAATGCCTACAATGTAGAGGATAATGTTTTTAACCTTCATTACTCCCACTCCTTTCTGAGTTCTTCTTCGTTCGTTAATTTATTCATCCCCCAGGCTCCCAGCCCTGTTGCCCCAAGGCTGATGGCTGCCCATGAAATTCCGACTCTGAATGTCACTCCGTCGCATTCAAGAGCATTGACCGCCAGAAGCAGGGAGACTAGACCTACGAATAAAATCAATGCGAATATGTACTCGATAATCTTTCTCATGACTTGTCCTCCTTTACCCTTAAAAATCCATCAATCATATCTTTTAGCTCCAATAGATAATCTTTATAGTTAATGCCTTCTAGCTTACAGACTTCAATGTCTACTCTTATATCCTGCATTAATCTTAATTTCATTTGTTCTCTTGCTAACTGATTTAGGGTTTGTCCTATTTCACACATTTTCTAATTCCTCCTCGTTCTTTTCGGCATCACTAAGATTTATCATGCCTTTTCTTATTAGCTTCACATATTCTCTTGCTTTTTCTGGTTCAACTTCTTTCCAGTCAGAAAATACTCCTTTTATTTCAATCATTGCTTGTCCCTCTCTCCTTCTTTCTCAGTTCTCATGATTGTCCTCCTTTAATTTTTGATAAACTTCACTTTGTAACTTTGCCACCAAGGCCCCAGTTTTAGTTAGCTCAGGGTCTTCCTTGATTAAGCCTTGCCTGTTCATCAGCAGAAGCTCTCTTCTACTTACCGAGATGAGATTCGTTGGGTCAAAATTTCGCATATCCCCATCTGCAAATATTACAGCATGTCCTTCCGGTAACGGACCGTTATGTTCTTCCCAAATTATTACGTGCTTTCCTTTCCAGTTTCGTTGAAACTGCCCCTCTTGGACTTTTATCTGGACATACCCATCTTTGGTTATTCTTTCGGACCCTATCGGCACCCAGTTATGCGGTTTGTGCCCTTTTTTAAATTGCGTTTCACGACCCCCGAAATTCACGCCTTTTAAACCTTTATTCCAAGGAGTAAATCCTTTCACAAATCTCCCCGTCCTGCCTGTTTTAAAGCCGTATCTTTTTACGGCACCTTTTATCTGGTCGAAAGTAAAATTACAGGAAAACTTCTTGTTCATAAGTTCTTGAATTTCTTTATACGAGCGTCCTGGGGTTATTGTTCCCAAATACTCTTTTTCCTCGCTGCTCCACCTGTGCATATACATTCTATCCCTCCAGCAGCCTTGGAAGTCGTCCGTTTGAGCCGTGCACCTCATCCATGTGCTTTTGGGCACTGAGCACAACTGACGCATTATCTATAATCTGCCTTGCCACTGTACTAATTGCTTTGGCTCTACTTATTTCTTCTTTCAGGGCATCGCCCTTCAGCTCTTCGTCATTCAATCTTTCCAACTGCTCGAACAAATGATTGTTTAGATCCCCTAATGTATTTCTAATCCCTTTCTTATCGCTCATAATATTTAACTCTCCTTCCTAAACTTGTTCTATTCCAGGTGTATCGGTATCTCATACCGTTTTAAATTTTGAATGTAAATTTTTTTAAACATGTTTCATCCCTCCATTTAGTTTTTGTGCCAATGCCTCAGCTTCTTCCCTGGTGTCAAACCAGAGGTCTTTGTCGTAGTACTCAACATTACCGGTGTGTACTACTTCGTTGACATTTTTTATCCGGAAGACGCTGTATATCGTCTTTCCAATATAGTTACTCGTAGTTTTCCATTCGCTTTTCATGGCTTGTCCTCCTTCCTAAACTTGTCCTCTTTTACTCCAAAGCCACTTCCACATGTGGCCAGTGGCTCTCCTATGTTTCTTTCTGTTCCTGTTCCCGCTGCAGTTTCCTTAATGCCTGTTTACGATGTGATTTTCATCTGTAGACCTCCTCTCTCTCTCCAAGTTCATTCATAAGCTTGTTTACAAAATAGATTTGCCCTTTGGCTGTTACTTTTGGGGTCTTGGTTTCCCTGATGCTCCCGTCAGGGTTGTTGATTGTGCGAACCTTGATTTCAAATAAACCCAGTTCCATGCTGTATTGAGTTGGCATGTTCCTTGCCTCTCCACGCCTGATAAGATAATTGTTGTCTCTAAGCCATTGAAAGAGCCGGTTCTGCCCAATCTCCAGTCCGTTCTGCTTCAGGATTTTTGCCAACTCTCCGACCAGGATTGAGTTGTTGCTCGTCTCTAGAGCTTCAGCAAATAGTACCTTCGGCTTCTGCTCCTGAAGGAGTTTGTCCTTTTCATCAATGATTTTTTGAGCGACCATCAGAGCTTTTGCCATGAGTTGCTCAGGAGTCAGGCTTTCCTGGTTGGCTATGTAGCCGCCATGCTTGCGAATGCTGGGGAGGACTTCATGCGTTATCCAGCGTTTAAAGGCCTTTGCTTCCGGCTTGCGACTTCCGAGCACAAGTGAATAAAGACCGTATTCGTTAACACAATTTGTTTCTCCTCCTGTTAACCCTAAGTTCAACTTAGCCTTTTCATCCGCATCCAATCTGTCAATTGATATAGATGGATTACTTAAATCCAGCGCCTTGCATATGTCCGCAGCCACAAACCAAGGTTGTCGATTCTTTTCAATAACCCTTATTTCACCAAATTGAATGTTTTTAAAAGTTTGTAATTTGCTCATGCTTGTACCTCCCTGCATTTAAAAAAATCAATTATCGTATCCACATCCAACAGATAGGTCTTGCCCACAGTACGGTGTGGAAGATTGCCCTCTGTAATAAGTTTCCTTAAAGTATTTTCTGTAATTCTGGTCTCTGGATCCATTTCTTTAAGGATTTTGGCTGTTTCACGAATAGTTCTGATTCTCATATCTTCACGCTCCTTCTTCTCTTTTGTTGTCTTTAAGACAACTGTCGGATAAAAAAATAATGTCGTTGTAACTTATCCCTAATAGTTCCTCTAGTTTTTGAATTTGAGGAACCTTAGGGAAACTCTTCCCTTTCTCCCATTTGAGTAAAGTATAGTGGCTTATCCCAATAAGTTCAGCTAGTTCTTTTTGGGTATAGCCCTTGTTCACCCTTGCGGCAGCTAATGTTATTTTCATTAATTTCCCACCTCCTGCAACTATTATAGTTGACTAAAAGACAACTGTCAAGCCTATTTTTGTATATTTTAAAAGTTTTTTTGACATAAGTTCACTTTTAGTATAATATATTGTATTGAAGGAGGTGTTAAGAATGCTTGGCAACAAAGAAGTAATGGCAAGAAATATTCAATATTTTTTAAATAAAACAGGGATGACGCAAGCAGAGCTTGCAGAAAAACTCGGGGTAAACAAATCCACCATATCCACATGGATAGCTGCAAAAAAATATCCCCGCATTGATAAAATTGAAATTATGGCCAATCTATGCTGCACAGATATACAAATGGAAAGGCAAGATAAGTTTTGTTTATGGATTTGGAACAGCTTCTGTGTTCACTCTAATCCCTCCATGCGTTTTATCAAATTCCTAGAATAATCATCCCAGGGTGCAATCTCAAGCACTTCTGGATCTTCTGTATCGTATCCGTCCTCATCGAACACCGCTTTTTCAATGACGTATTCCGTTACCTTGTAGATTATTCCATAAAATGGTGCATCCATTTTGTGGATGTCGCTCCTGTATTTAGATAACTCTCTCCTGGCTTCTTCCTCGGATCTGCATCTTGCAATCTCCCTTGGATCGCCATCATATAGAGTGCATCCTTCTTCAATTTCGTTTATGGAGCCCTTACCCTTGAAGGTCTTGGTGAACTCCAGAATCCTGAATACAGGCTTGCTCAGGATAGCCTTGACACCCTCGGCGAATATCTCTGCCTGGGTGTAATCAAGCTTGTCAGCTGCTTCTTTCAGTTCTGGCGGGATTCGAAGCGCTATCTGCACAAGTCCCTCATCAACTTTGCTGAAAATTTCCTCATATCGGTCGGCACTCAAATGTTTTTCCGTCCATTCCTGTGCTTCCTTGATTGATAGGGGTCTTATTTCGGCATTTCCACTTCCGTACTTTGAAGAAGGTCCACCTATGACGTACAGGAAGAACTCACCGTTCCTTTTCCTGTACAATTCCTCACGCCAGTATTCCAACTTGCCTGGATGCACGGACCCTATAAATTCCGCAGTATCCGTATCATACCTCTTGCCATTAATTATTTTTTTCATTGTAATTCCTCCTTGAATGTTATTTTGTAATTTGAATTTTCTACAATTCCACGAGCGTTTGTATCGTCAGGATGGTCTGATAACCATTCGGTGTTGAATATCGCCTTGTATAACTCTGGTGCGAATCCAAAGTGCACAAGGCACTCATGTAAATCTCCGTCCCAAATCAAGCTATCTCCATCCCAAACCAATATGTGCTTTTTGTTCCACTGCCACCTTTGGGATAACCACTTACAATAGCGTGGTGTTAATATTTTGAATATTCTTATCCCAAAAGTTTCTTCAATGGCGTCGATAAATTCCGCGTCTTTCTCTTTATCGAGGTTGGTTTCGTCTATACTAACGTCTCCCTCGACATTGCTGTATCTCCAGAACTTATCGCCCCATTTTAATAAATACCTTTCCCCGAAATCTCCGCATGATGTATCATGCAGAGTTCCCTTAATCCCCTTGTACTCAAACTCGTACAAGGGCTGGGAGTATCCGCCACCGTTGTTCGCAAACCGAGGATTGAAAAACGGATTTGTTTCTTTTTGTTTTAAAATTCTTATCATTTTTATCTCTCCTTTATCAGTTCTTATAAACTTGAGCGTGCCCCCGCCAGCACGTGCAGCCTCTCCCTACTGGGATAGCCTTGGCTGCAGATTTGTCGCTCCGCCTGCGCCTCCGGTCAGTTCTAGCTACCGGGGGAATCGAACCGCCCGGTACTCAGTGCAGGCTCCCACGTATGCGCCCGGGTCCCACCCCTCCCGCCGGGGACTCGAACCCCGGTAACTCCCTGTCGGGCCGGGCAGGGGGCCCATACCACAGTGGTGGCGGCGTTGTTAGACCGGGTGACCGCCAGTCCGGTGCCGGGTAAGCCCCGGCGGGCCTTATTGCCTTAAAAATGTCCGTATGCAAACTTCAGATTCTGCTCTCCCTGCTCCCTTGCCAGCTCCATCAAACTGTCAAAGGTGTCTTCTTTCTCAAAGCTCATGTCGTCAAAACTGAATCTGAATGTGTAAGGCTTGAAGTATTTTCTGTTCAGCTTGACTGCGTATGCGTTTACTCCCAAGTCCCAGTTCCTTACTGGCCGGACCTGCCAATCTTTCAAATAAACTGCTTTATTATTGGCAACAACCAGGACGTTGTTGCCTTTAATAACCTTTATGTTTGTTGTGATAATGATTATATTATCATTATCCAAAACCCTCTTGAACTGATAATACTGGTTTGAAACTTTTGTCCAGTTACCTTCTCCGAAAAAGAAGTCGTTATCTTTGTCACTCATTTTTTTGATATATTCCTTCAAGTTGCTCATAGCCTTTCCTCCTTGCTTAACATTCTTACTATCTTCAACTGTGTATATTGTATCATATGCTAGCATGAATGTAAATAGCCAAGTGTGAACATATGTTTAAATAAGTATGAACAATATATTAACAATCTTGTTAGGCAGGAGCAAAGGGGCTTAATGCCCCATTTGGAATAACAATTCAGACACATCTTTTATAATTGCGCTGTTAAGGTCGTGCGTGGTTAAAACACTCACGATATAATTGCCATCATCGTCTTTGTAACGCTCTGCTAATCCTCTTAAACTGTTCTGCATTCCGTATCTGTCAAAGTCTGAACCATGTTTCAAAACTAGTGAAGGTATTTCACAAATCACTATTGAGCGTCTCCCGTTATGATTATCGTAATAGATTGTATGATTGTTTGGGTCATCTGCTTCGTTTACAATGATGTGCAAAGTGTGTAAACAATGCCAACGGACAGAAGCACCGTTTTTATCAAACTCAACATCCATTTTGTCTTTAATTATTTGGGCTAACCAACTTGTATCTTCCAGTTTCCTAACTTTGTTTGATATTCTTGATTTTCTCATACTCATTGCCTTTCCTCCTTAACTATTGTTATCTCCTTGTATGTATATTGTAGCATAAGCTAGCATGAATGTAAATAGCTAAGTTTTAATAAATGCTTAATAAAGTATGAATAATATATGAATTTTTTGACATAGCAAATAAAGAAGATAACAAACCTGCCTTTTGGAGCCTTCGGGCTCCTTTTTTAGGCAAAAAAAAAGAGGGGCCACTCGGCCCCGCTAAATTAATATATTGTTCTATATTATTCGTCTTCCTGCACCTCGGGCAGACCTGCTATTGACGTGAGCAAGCTCACCACTCCTGCCAGTGCAGACGCACTTAATACGGCCAGCCAATCCACCTCGGTGATGCCTATTGCGTTGGTACCTATCAATGCGACTGCGGTCTGAGCTACAGTTTTGATTGCTCTAATGCCCGCAGCCTTCAACCATTTCTTGCTGATAATCTTCATTGGCCTTTTCCTCCTTTCTCCAGGTCCTGTATTCTGTGATTAGCCACTTTCATTTTTTCGTCCAGCACACGGCAATTTTCTTCAATCTTATACATCCGTTCGATAAGATTATTGTGCTTTTGTACCTTTTTCTCTAGCTCATCAATCCTATACATGATGAGTGCAGTACTTTTGCGATTCGCAAAATACACGCTCAAAAAAGTTCCTGTAAACGCAAATGCACCTGTAATTAAAGCAACTATAATTGATTCCATATTTCCGCACCTCACAAATTTCTAAGTATATCTATCGCACCCTTAACTTCATTAATTTTCTTGTCAAGGGATTCCACATCCTGCTGTAATTTTTGATTTTGGGATGTCATGTCTGCTTTAGCCTTTTCAAGCAAGGCTTTTTCGTTCTTCAATTTATTGATTTCATTCTGCAATGCCTCTATCTGCTCTTGCTTGCCAACACCCTTGAACAAGCTGATAAAATCACTATTCAGGAAGTCTATTGTCTGCTTGTCGAGTCTGCCTGTCTCCGGCAGTCCTGCCATGCGTTGGACTTTCTTCAGTGTATTTTCAGTTCCTCTGCCAAATCCTCCGTCAGGCTGCCCGTCCTTTTTGAAGGAATGGCTCTTCATTTCCGCTTCAATTTCTGCTGAAAGCTGGCAGAGCCTCCATTGCAGCTTTTTAACATCCTCGCCTTTATCGCCATATTTTAATTCCTTTGTAAGCTTGATATATCCCATACCATCACCCCCTTCGGAATGCAGTCCCTGGATGGATTTAGTTCCTGTAAGGTAATAGTAAGGGTCAAGCAGAAACTCCGTACCCTTGACTTTCCAATCGCACACCTCGAAATGCAGGTGTGCTCCTGTGACTCGTCCAGTTGCTCCCATATGCCCGATGCAGTCATTCTCGGATACATAGTCACCAATTTTTAAAGATTCGGGGATTGAGCCGTATGCTAAATGCTTATAACGTGTTTCCATTTGGTCGTCGTGCATTATTGAGACATAATTACCACCAGTTTCACCAGACTTCTCAGAGTATCCTTTTACATCCTTTTTGACTGCGACTATATATCCTGCAGCAATAGGCTTGATACGTGTAGGATACTGGACAGGCTCTGACACTATGTCAATGCCGCCATGGAATGATTGCTGTTGCTCTGTCACTGGATGTGTGCGGTAGCCGAACGGGGAAGTCACCCTATAGTTCACGTCATCCAAAAACACTGGGCACTTCATTGGTCATCACCTTCCATTGCAGCAAGCACCTGCTCCCTGTAAGGGAGAGGCACTTGCTCTATAGTCATTTGCTCAGCTTGTATGCGGGCTATGATTGCATTGATTATGATTTCTTCCATGGTTACACCTCCACCAATTGCGTTACCAGTTCACCATTCTCTACCTTTTTAACTTCCTTGTAAAACTTACCTGTGACATCGTCTTTGAGCACGAACCGACTATCGTAATACTCGCAGGTTGCCTTGCCGGCTGTATAATTGCTGTCGTCATATAAATATGTGACGAAAACTATATCCCCATCTGTCAACCCTGGATGTGTGAAACTTAAACCACCACCTGCAATGACTGCCTGCCCAACGTCTAATTCGGTGGACAAGCCAGTCTGAAAGTCAATCTTCTGAATGGACTCCAGCTCGGCTATCGGAAAGTCCGTATTGAGGATTGCTAATCCACCGTCGTACACGCCAGCGTCAGCAATTGCAGGCTCTATATATACCGTACCTGCTGGGTACGACTGAACACTGCCCGAGACTTGGACGGGAGTTTCAATTGGTGTGGCAAGCTGATATTTAATTTTCTTACCAACTAATGCTGCACGTGCTTCCGTAATATTTGCAAATGTTCCTTTCGCCACCACATAAGCGAATCTTTCATTACTTGCTTGAACAATATATCCAATCCTATCCTCACTATCATAAAACTTCTTATCACCTAAAGAACCTTCTAGCACAAGACTACCGTTTATTAGGGGCACAGCACCGTAATCGATATAATCAATTGGTTTGTAGATAAGCACATAGTCAATGTATGTGTATGTGGTTACTACGCTGTAAATATCGTTAGATTGTAACACATATTCTTTTACCCTCTGTATCAACTTACCATTTTCAATACTATCAGCCACACCATTCGGCAAACTCCTAAGTTCAGGTCCATTTACGTATTGCTCGGAGGAGATGTATGGTTCGTATGGGGTTGCTAATGTACCTTTTTCTAGTTGTGCTATTGCTAAATTATCAACATGAACGGAACAACGTAAATATTGCGTATTACCACCAGTTGTGAGCAATCTTGTTGGGTTATAACCTGTCCCAAGCACTCCTTCGGATAAAACTTGTTTATTTGCATCATAAAAAGCTAATCCATGACTTGAATTAATTTTTGCGTTATATAAAACATATGACGTATTAGGTGTCACTTTAATATAATCGCTTGTGCGAATGTCGGATATATCTTGAAATGTTCCGTTTGAATTTATTCTTCCTATAACTACCTTACTTTTATCAAACAAATTCTTCCCAACACTTCTAACTCTGAACGTTCCGCTGGTGTTACGTGGCACGCCACCTTGCACATACGGATACTTCATTGCAAGCTCATCAGCTGATAATGTCTCAAAATCGGACTCAATTTCACTGCCAGGAGGTAGTTCGAATATTCTGACATTACTTACCGTAACAGTGCCTTGGACATTTGTCTTGAAACTTAATGCGTTCCTTTCAATGGCTGATGTTGTTAAAAGTATAGCTTTTTGGTTTCCGGTACTGCTTGCAAGTGTCGTAGTACCGCTAAAAGCACCTGTTGCATTTAATAGCGGTGTAGTAAGTTCGTGCACATACATTAATAGTCCGTACTTGGCATTTGGTTTAAAGCTTGCGTTTATATAAGCCTGTTCTGAAAGGCTTACTCTTACTATCTTTAATTTACCATCAACAACTTCTGAACCATCTCGCAAACTCCACTCTTCCCACGTCTCCGTGTTGTAATCAAGCTCATTCTTCAACGTCAACCCTTCAACCTTCACATCCATTGGTCCCTGACCCGCATTTTTGGGCAACGACACCACGCCATAGCCCGTACTCGTCACTCTAGGCGACTGCGTGGGGTTGGAGTCCTCTACAATTTTCTTTAATTGCTTGTTTTCCTGCTCGAGTTGCAGAATTTTGACTTTGGCAGAATCTATTTCGCCAGCATTATCTGCAATCCTGCCGTCTGTATCATCCAGTCTATCGACAAGTGCGTCGAACTCTCCCCTGGCATCTTCAACTTCGTCCTCCAGGTCGGAAACTCGGTTCTCGAAGTCGCCATCTACGATACCTTTCAACAGTGCGGACATTGCATCCAGGCGAAGCTTGAGAGTGTCATATGTCGTGCTGTACGGACCGTCAACACGTGCGTTGATTACCTCTGAGTCCTCGGTAATGCCGCTGATG
>JAAYLF010000091.1 GCA_012522035.1 Clostridiaceae bacterium | reverse complement strand
TCAGCAAGGATGAGATACTTGAGCTATATATTAACGTCATATACATGGGACACGACTTGTATGGCGTCAAAACTGCTGCCAAGGCATATTTCGAGAAGGATGTTACTGAACTGAATCTTGCTGAATGTGCATTTCTTGCAGGAATAACAAACAACCCAGGGAAATACAACCCGCTTACTACACTGGGGCGTGAAAACGCATACAAGCGTCAGGTTGTCATTCTCGACCAGATGTTAAAACTTGGTTTTATTACCGACGAGGAATATATTGAAGCAATTCAGACAGAGCTTGTATTTAATGAAGACTACAGAAAGGAAGCCAGTGCAAACTCAAGGCACTCCTATTTTGTCGATACCGTTATAACAGACATAAGAAATGACCTGATGGCCATGGGCTACACCAGAAAACAGGCAACAAATATCATATACAATACAGGTATCCATATTTACACAACCCAGAATACCAAGATACAGAAAATAGTAGAGGAAGAATACTGCAAGGTAGAAAACTTCCCTATCAATGAAAACATATTGGATCCGGAAGCCCAGGCCCAGTCTGCCATAGTTGTAATGGATCCTAAAAAAGGTCATGTGATTGCAATTTATGGCGGATACGGCGAAAAGAACAAGAACCTTACTTTCAACAGGGCTACAAGCGCATACAGACAGCCAGGTTCTGCAATAAAGCCAATACTTATCTATGGCCCTCTGATTGATAAACACATAATTACAGCAGGTACGGTACTAGAGGACAAGGAAGTTTTTCTTGACCCACAAAGACCTGATGTCCCTTGGCCAGTCAACTCAGGCGGATGGCATGCAGGTTTGATAACTGCACGAAAAGCCCTTGTAAGGTCTTCGAACATATGTGCAATACTTCTTTACAAAGACAATGTAACCCTTGGGCTAAATTATCTCAAGAAGCTCGGCATAGACAGGACTGAAGAGACCCAGCTTGCTGCAGGTCTTGGAGGATTCTCACGAGGCGTTACTCCACTGCAGATGGCTGCTGCTTACTCTGCCTTTGCCAACAGAGGTATGTATATTGAACCAATAACATATACTAAAGTTGTCGACAGAAATGGCAATGTAATAATAAACAAGACCCAGAAATCCCATATAGTATTCGAGGATGACAAGACCCCATATATCATGACATCGATTCTAAACCATGTCATCACCGACTATCAGGGTACCGGTGGTCGTGCCCAGGTATACAATGCAAAGGGAGAGATGATTCCAACTGCTGGTAAGACTGGTACAACCAACAATAACTATGACTACTGGTTCTGTGGGTATACACCATACTACACAGCTGCAGTATGGTACGGATACGACAACATGAAGTCCATAACTGCAAGTGAATACGGAAGTGCCGCAAGACTTTTTGGTACTGTAATGTCCAAGATACATGCAGACCTTGAAGCAATTCCATTTGAAACTTCCCCAGACCTTGTGTATATGGACATATGCAACATGTCAGGAGGAATACCTCACAGCGGTTGTTATGCCGCAAATCGAGTCGTGAAAGATGAGATGTTCATACGAGGAACAGAACCTACCGAAGTTTGCACTTATCACGATCCTTTAAGATAACAATAACGGACGTTGACTTTAAGTCAGCGTCCGTTTTTATTTACTCTCTAACCTGTCCGTTCCCATTTATCAGGTATTTCACCGTGGTTAGTTCATAAAGGCCCATTGGACCTCTTGCATGAAGCTTTTGATTGCTTATTCCAATCTCTGCACCCAAACCAAACTCAAAGCCGTCTGTAAATCTTGTAGAGCAGTTTACATAAACGCTGGATGCATCAACTTCATTCTGGAATTTACGTGCCTTGTCATAGGATTTTGTAATAATCGATTCTGAATGCATTGTGCCATGAGTGTTGATATGTTCAATTGCCTCATCTATGCCATCAACTGTTTTTATGGAGAGTATAAGGTCATTGTACTCAGTATCCCAATCACTATCATCAGCGTCTTTTACACCGTCAACATTACCTAGTATTGCCTTGGATACACTGCACACCCTTACTTCCACATTCTTCTCCATAAGTTCTTTCACAACCACAGGCAGGAACTTGTCTGCAACAGCTTTTGAAACAAGCAGGGTTTCGATCGCATTGCAAACCGATGGCCTTTGTATCTTTGCATTCATTGTGACTTTCAAAGCCATGTCCAAATCAGCATCACAATCCACATAAAGATGGCATATGCCCTCACCAGTCTGTATTACTGATACTGTGGAATTCATAACCACATTATTTATCAGACCTTTTCCGCCTCTTGGTATGAGGACATCCACATATTTATTAAGCTTCATAAGAGCATTAACTATTGCCCTGTCCGTATTGTCTATAAGGGTTACGCAATCTTCAGGAAGTCCTGCCTCCTTTAATGCTTCCTTAAAAAGCTTGGCTATGGCCAGGTTTGAGTTGAAAGCTTCACTGCCACCTCTTAATATGCATGCATTGCCGGACTTGACACACAAACCAGCCGCATCTGCTGTTACGTTGGGTCTTGACTCATATATAATGCCAATTACACCAAGAGGTACCCTCTTTTTAAGAATTTCAAGCCCATTTGGTCTAACTGTTCCATGGATCACTTCCCCTATTGGATCCGGTAAATTAACCAACTGGAGAAGTCCTGCAGCCATATCATCAATCCTCTTGTCGGTAAGTCTTAATCTGTCTACCATGGCTGATGATATGCCATTATTAACAGCAAATTCAATATCCTTTTCATTTTCCTTGATGAGATAATCCCTGTTCTCTTTAATCTTTTTTGCAGCAAGCTCCAATGCCCTGTTTTTCTTCACAGCATCAGCCACTGCAAGAACACGGGATGCGCTTTTGGCACGCCTGCCATAATCCTCAACATACTCCTGAACATTCATTGTTGCAAACCTCCTTTCTAACAAACAAGGTGCCTAAATCCTCACCCTCCAACAACCTGTAGATAATCTCGGGGTTATTGCCATTTGCAATAATTGCATTGATTCCACTTTCTGCTGCAAGCCTGCATGCGTGTACCTTTGTAAGCATGCCTCCTGTTCCGTGTTCGCTGGCACCTCCTGCAGCCTCTTCAATCTTTTCTGACAAATCCGTGATATTATGGTAAAGAATTGCATCCGGATTCTCATGCGGATTCTTGTTGTAATACCCATCTATATCCGTAAGGATAATTAGCAGATCCGCTTTTATAAGTTTGGCAACCAAATATGACAGATTGTCATTATCACCAAACTTAATCTCGTCAATGGCAACCGTATCATTTTCATTAACAATAGGCA
The DNA here is from genome assembly GCA_012522035.1 of Clostridiaceae bacterium. Taxonomy (GTDB): domain Bacteria; phylum Bacillota; class Clostridia; order UBA1212; family DUPL01; genus DUPL01. The sequence goes on along the minus strand of JAAYLF010000091.1, from coordinate 5,333 downwards.
AAATCTTCATTTTGGCCAGTTGTTCAAATGTATTTATTGCATTTGCCTTCATGCATGGTCTATCTATAACATCCTTTGTAAGCAGAATCTGGGCAACTGTATGTCCATACTCAGAGAATATCTGGCTGTATACCTGCATAAGGCTGGACTGTCCTACCGCAGCCACCGCCTGCTTTTCAGCTATGGTTTTAGGTCTTTCCTTAAGTTTCAACTTGCTTACTCCAATACCTATTGCACCTGAAGACACCAGAACAACTTCCTTGTCCTGGTTCATGAGGTCTGAAATTACTCTTGCAAGTATGCCAATTCTTCTAAAGTTAATCCTGCCATTTGAATGTACCAAAGATGAGGTCCCAATTTTTATAACAATTCTGGTTGCATTTTTTAAACTATTCCTTGCTTCCCTGCAATCAATATTCATCTCCACACCACCTATAAAAAGGCGGAGGGACACAAGATCCCTCCGTTAATACTCAATAAAAGACTAGTTAAGTGCTTTGTAAATCGCAACAGCACATGCAACAGTAGCACCAACCATTGGGTTGTTGCCCATTCCGATCAAGCCCATCATTTCAACGTGAGCTGGAACTGAGGATGAGCCGGCAAACTGAGCGTCGCCATGCATTCTGCCCATGGAGTCAGTCAGTCCATAGGATGCAGGACCCGCTGCCACGTTGTCTGGGTGCAGTGTTCTTCCTGTGCCACCACCGGATGCAACGGAGAAGTATCTCTTTCCGTGTTCATTTGACCATTTCTTGTATGCGCCTGCAACAAGGTGCTGGAATCTGGTTGGGTTGGTTGAGTTTCCAGTGATGGATACGTCAACACCCTCATGTTTCATTATGGCAACACCTTCATCAACGTCATTGGCACCATATACTTTTACGTTAGCCCTCTCTCCCTTTGAGAAGCTTCTTGTTTCAAGAATCTTAAGCTCACGAGTTTTGAAGTCATAATCAGTCTTTACATATGTAAAGCCGTTGATTCTTGAGATAATGTAAGCTGCATCCTTTCCAAGACCGTTAAGGATAACTCTAAGTGGTTTTGTTCTAACCTGGTTTGCAGTTCTTGCAATACCTATAGCACCTTCCGCAGCTGCAAAAGACTCATGTCCTGCAAGGAAGCAGAAGCACTCTGTTTCTTCTCTGAGAAGCATTGCGCCCAAGTTTCCATGTCCAAAACCAACTTCTCTTGAATCTGCAACGGAGCCTGGTATGCAGAATGCCTGCAAGCCTATACCTATTGCCTCAGCTGCATCAGCTGCTGTTTTAACGCCCTTCTTGAATGCGATTGCGCAGCCTACCGTGTACGCCCATACAGCATTCTCAAAAGCGATGGGTTGTACACCTTTAACAATCTTCTCAACATCCACACCCTTGGACAGGCAGAACTCTCTTATTTCCTCCAAGGAATTGAAGCCATATTCTTTTATAACTTTGTTAATTGTATCTATTCTTCTATCGTAACCTTCAAATCTAACCATTTCATGCACCCCCATTATTCCTTTCTAGGATCTATAAACTTGACGCTGTCATTGAACCTGCCGTATGTACCGATATTCTTTTCATAAGCTTCTTTAGGATCAACACCATTTCTGATAGCTTCCATCATTTTTCCGAGGTGCACAAACTTGTAGCCAATTACTTCGTCATTCTCATCCAGACCAAGTTCAAGCACATAGCCTTCCGCCATTTCAAGATAGCGAACACCCTTTTCTTTAGTTCCGTACATGGTACCTACCTGAGAACGGAGTCCTTTACCCAAGTCTTCAAGACCTGCGCCTATTGGCAGACCATCTTCTGAGAAAGCGGATTGAGTCCTTCCGTAAACAAGCTGCAGGAAGATTTCTCTCATTGCAACGTTGATGGCATCACATACAAGGTCTGTGTTCAGCGCTTCAAGAATAGTCTTGCTGCCAAGTATTTCAGCAGCCATTGCAGCTGAGTGTGTCATGCCGGAACATCCAATGGTCTCCACCAACACTTCTTCAATGATGCCATTCTTAACATTCAAAGTCAGTTTGCATGTTCCCTGTTGTGGAGCACACCAGCCGACTCCATGTGACAAACCGGAAATATCTTTGATTTCTTTTGCTTTTGTCCAATTGCCTTCTTGAGGAATTGGTGCAGGTCCGTGATTAGGTCCTTGCTTTATACACTTCATGTTGATTACTTCGTGTGAATAATTCATAAGAACTAAAGCTCCTTTCAATTTGTATCCTGTTAATTATATATATTTTAATGCCAAAATTCAATATGGCAATCATCCGTTTAACAGTTTATTAATATCAAGTGTCATTACATAAGCATCTTCGCCGTTTTTGTAATATCCTTTTCTAGTAGAAATGATTTCAAAACCAAAACTTTTGTACATGTGAATGGCCGCATTGTTTCCCACCCTCACCTCAAGAAAAGCATGCTGTATCTTTCTGTCAATCCACATGTCGATAAAGTATCTCATCATCGTTTTGCCAAGCCCAAGCATTCTATATGGTGGAGCAACACAAATATTAACCAACTCCGCTTCTTCAAAAAGCATTCTACATCCTGCATAGCCTGCCACTTTATTATCCCTGTCAATAACGCAGATATAGTGGGCAAGATCGGATTTCAATTCCGACAGGAAGAATTGCGGCGACCAGCTGTCTATACCAAAAGTCTCCTTTTCAATAGCCATTACATCCTTGAGATGTTTTTTCCGCATCGGAACTATTTGCATGCTTTTCCTGCCTTCTCTTCCTTCATTCTCTCAGCCTGTGACTTTCTCATGTAAAAAACCTTTATGTCACTGTCAATCTGACCGCTTTCATACTTCTCTCTTGCAAGTTCAGCTATGAAAGACGGTTTGCCAAGAAGCAAAGGATGTGCATTCTCTTTATACTTCTCACCAAGACCAAGCTTAAGAATCTCTCTGTGCACGAAAACCCCATCGCCTGTAAACATTACTTCTTCATCAAACTCATGAAGCAAGGTTAAAAGCCAATCAATCTTCTCAACCTTGTATTCATGCACTCTTTCTTTTCCTCTGTATAGTGAGAAGAACACAAAATTGTTTCTTGCATCTATTATTGGGCAAATCAGACCATTATAATTGGCAGCGCATCTTGCAAGGTAATCAAGCGTATTCACCCCTACAACTGGTTTGTCCAAGGTGTAAGCAAAAGCTTTTGCAGTTGACACTCCGATTCTAAGCCCGGTAAAAGAACCTGGACCGTTTACAACAGCAAACAAGTCAACTTCTTCAATTACCTTGTTAGACGCAGTAAAAACGTTGTCAACCGCAGGCATGAGCTTTACTGAATGTGTTTTCTTGTTGTTTATGGTTTCTTCAGCCAAAATTGTGTCTTCCTGATTTAAAGAAACACCCATCTGGCTGCAGGATGTGTCAATTGTCAGTATAAGCAACTCAGTTCTTTCCCTTCGTATGTTTTTATTGTGATTCTCCTTGCATTTTCGGACACATCATCCATTCTTTCAATATCAATCTTCACAAGTCGTTCCTCGTTTTCAAGTTCGGGTATGTTGTTGGCCCATTCAATAACAATTATTCCATCTCCCTGATTGTACTCCTCATACCCTATTTCCACAAGTTCATCGTATGAGGAAATCCTGTATACATCGAAATGATAAAGCGGCACAATGCCTGTAGTGTATATGTTCAGAATTGCAAAGGTGGGGCTTGTAACAGGTTCGGTTATCCCCATGGCTTTTGCAAGTCCCTGGGTGAACAATGTCTTGCCTGCACCAAGATTTCCATCCAGTGTTACAACATCCCCTTTTGCAAGCATTTTGCCCAATTTAAAGGCAATATCAAATGTTTCTTCCGATGAGGTCGTTGTTAACGAAATACTAGGCACTAAAAACCACTTCTCCATTGATTATTGTTGTTGTTACCCTGGTCATAAAGTCCAAAGGATCGCCTGAAAGAATAACAATGTCCGCATCTTTTCCTACCTCAAGACTACCTACCCTGTCAGCTATGCCGTTAACCTTTGCCGCATTTATGGTGATTGCCTTAAGAGCCTCTTCTCTACCCAATCCTGCCTTGTGAGCTACCATCGCACAGAAGGGCAGATATTTGATCGGGGTTACCGGGTGATCCGTCATTATTGCCACATCAAGGCCTTTTTCACATAGAATTTTTGCATTCTCGTCAATCATATTGCTAAGTTCAGGCTTTGATCTGTCTGATACAATCGGCCCGCATATTACAGGAATCTCATATTTCTTAAGCAGATCAGCAACAAGATATCCTTCCGTACAATGATCCACCGTTATATTCAAATTAAACTCATTCTTGATCCTTACCGCTGTGGCAATGTCATCAGCCCTGTGAGCATGAATCTTCAGTATGAGTTCGCCTTTCAAGACAGGAACCAAAGCCTCAAGCTTCATATCATATGAAGGCTTGTCATTATTCTCAGGATCCTTTTCATATTTATCTTTTTTCATCAGATACTCTTTGGCTTCAATAAGCACCTGTCTCATAAGCGAAGCGGTTGCCATTCTTGTTGTTGGCATTTTGTTGCTGGAATTGTATACAGTTTTAGGATTCTCGCCCAAAGCAGCCTTCATGGCAACAGGAGCCTTCAGCACCATGTCATCAACACATGAGCCATGGGTTTTTAATGCTGCAAATTGTCCACCAAAAACATTCGCGCTGCCAGGACCTGTAACAACTGTAGTTACTCCTGCCGCACATGCCTCTTTGAAATATCTGTCATTGTGATAAATTCCGTCTATGGCTCTTAGCTGGGGTGTAACCGGCTCGGTGCACTCGTTGCCATCGCTTCCTTCAAAATTCAAAGAATCATTAAACATGCCTACATGGCAGTGAGGATCTATAAAGCCAGGCATGACAATATTACCTTTGGCATTAATCACTTTGCCGTCAAATTCCCCGTTATAATTCTCTCCAATCTCCACGATTTTACCATTCTCACAAACAATATATCCATTGTCGTATTCTTTTCCGGTTATGGTTATAACCTTTCCGTTGCGGATAAGCAGTCTTCCCATGTTCAATCTCCTCGCTAAATCATGAATTTCTGTATGTATAACATCAGGTTATTCTATCATATTGACAAGATTTTGTCCACTTAATGAAAAGTGTTGGTTTCCTTTAATGTCGTTAAAATATGATAATGTCTTACTATACCACATGTGATTATGTCCCATGTGGTATAATCAAAAGAAAAAATAATAAATGGTGGTATAATATGGCATTGGAATTACGTAAACATGAGCTAAGAAAGTATAATGCAATAAAAGACTGTGTTGAAAATCATGGAAATAAAAAGCGAGTAGCAGCTCAATTAGGTTGTACCCTAAGAC
>JAAYLF010000090.1 GCA_012522035.1 Clostridiaceae bacterium | reverse complement strand
TTCGATACAATATTTGATGCTTGACACTTGCTTTAATTGTTCTTTATCACATACTTTTCACTGTTACTTACACTTATGGATTTGTCTCTTATAAGATTGTCAATGATGAATAAATTGACCCCACCTTCAATCTCAATCGCATTTTTAGCTTGTTTTTCAAAGACATTGTCCCGAATAAAACATTTGTTCAAACCTACATTATCATAAATTCCGTAGCTTCCTCCACTCAATATATTGTCACTAATGACTGTCATGGATATGTAGTCTCCTTTTACTCCTTCAGTTATAATACAGGCATAATTAGCGCTTATTGTATTGTGATTAATAAAAATCCCGTCAGGTCCATGGCCTTTGCTTGCAAGCACTATTGCACTCTTTGATGACCCTTTCATTGTATTGTTAGCTATATCCACATGCAGTATTTCCTGAATTACAATCTGGTTCTCGCCTGTGTTTTCAAAGTTGTTATTGTTGATTTTAAGACCTTCACATCTTCCTGAAGAAGTGTATTTGCCATCACCTACAAGAATACCTTTTCCTACACCTTTGAACATATTGTCGACAATATAGTTGTTGATGGAAATCTCATTGTCGAGCATTGAATAATAGATGGAGAAACTTTCCTTACTGCTGGTATTGAATGTACAGGAATCTATCTTGCAATCAGAACCATGAAAGTCGATAAGTGGCGATGAATTGACAGCATTTGATTCAAAGTAGCAATTGAATGCTCTTAGGAAAACGGAATATATGCAGCTTCCACCAGGTCCGTTATGCTTGAAAGACAAATCAATAACCTGGAAATTATACTTTAAGAGTATTTCAAACATATGATTATCAAGGTTTTCACCACCAAGGATTCTGCTTGCTTCTCCATCACCCTTTAAAACAAGTCTCCTGGAATCATCCTTCGCAACCCTTATGGTTTCCGATATCATATAATTGCCTTCTGGGAAATACACGGTACCGTTAACCTTCAATGCAGCCTTTATCGCTTCTTCAATTGCATTGGTGTCATCTGCAACACCGTCACCTTTGGCACCATAATCCATTACATTGAAATATCTATTATCAATATCTCCAAATCTAACCTTCTCTACATTCATCTTGCCGTCCACCTTTTCAAAGCCTGCGTATATCATAACAGTAATCAAAATAAACAGAAAATGCCATCTTCTCATCCTGTTCACCCCTTAGAACATATTCATATCCTTGTACTTCTCCAAATCAGGCACGCTGACGCTGCCAGCTATTGTATTGTCTTTAAAAACCGTCTTGTCGTCCATTTTTCCTATGTAAACTGTATAATCAGCACCAACTCCGCTGTATATGATGTTTCCTTCAATGATATTGTTTACAGATTCGGTTATGTAAATGGAACTTCCATTGCTTTCTACAAAATAGTTGTTGATTATTTTAAAACTTCCAAACTTGCTTGAAGTTATTCTGATACCGTAATATCCCCAGAAGTAGTTGTCGGTTACAACCACATTTTCAATATTCCCGCCATTTGCTATATCGGTTACTATACTCCCCGGCATGTCGGTTCTATCAACAAACATACTTATATCCTTGTTCTGGGAACCCATGTAGTTGTACCGTATATCCACATCCCTGATACCTGTTGAATCAGGGTTTAGTATAATGGCGGTGGTCGCAGCATCAAGCATGTTGTTATGAATTTTCAGTCCTTTCACTGAAACCACATATACCTGCCCAATGGCTGGAAAAAGAAAAACATTTCTTGAAATAAATATATCTTCCGGACAACTGCCTTCATCTTTCGTATCAATCAATACGGATTTGGGAAGTCCTCCACCCAGATATGAGTCTGTCAATGAGTTGTTTTTCGCCATTCTCCCCGGCTCTTTTGTAAAGTTGACTATATAACCGTTGGTGGTGCCAGGACCAAAGTAGCAGGAAGATGTTGCGTTGTTTGATCCACTTACAATTATGGCAGTATCTTCGTTCTTTGGATTTTCCTGCAAAAATGAACACTCTGTTAAAGTACAGTTGTCAGATTTCATGTTTACAACAGAACCTGTTTCTCCAAGATTCCTAATAGTCAAATACGTGAAATGGATATTTGAGCCTGACAAGGAAATAAAGTCTTTGTTTAAGGATCTTGTGGATTGAATCAATGTTTCCCTTTTTCTGTCCGGATTTCCTGCAAAAACAACCTTGCTTCCGTTTGGATTTTCCAAGTCCAGTGTCCCTTCCACAATATATCTGCCAGGAGGAAAATAAATGATTCCCCCTCCATTATTCGAGACATATTCGTAAGCCTCTTTTATTGCATCGGTATCATGCTTTTTACCATCACCAAATGCCCCAAAATCCATGACGTTGTATACTTCTGTATCAGCAGTAATCACCGGAGCTTTTTCATACTTCAGTGAAGTGTTCACCCCTGCATTTTTCTTTGCAGAATTACCCGTGTTGCTGCACCCTGTGATGAAAAGTGATATAAAAGCAAGAATTATGGCAATCCATCGCATATTTTCAACCCTCCGCATTAATGTTAAATACATGATAACCGAACAAGGAAAATCCATCAATACAATAATTCAAATTTTGCGTACAATCCTTATTGACACGCTATAATATATGTGATAATAGTTAGACGCCCAATAAGTGATGAAAGAGGGAGAGAAATGTATATTAAAGAAATCACCGCAACCAAGGATTATATCGTTATCAAATACGATGGCGGTAACCAGACAAATGTTTATGTAAGGGAAAAAGTACCGACAATAGGCCTTGCCAATCGAGAACTTGCTTTCATCAAGGCAGAAAGTGTCGGCAACACTATTACAATACCCAGATTTGAAGGCTCCCATGACAGGATTTGGAGTGAATTCGAGATCTGGTATGATGGCAAAAAAGCGGAGGGCATAAAGTATGTCACTGAGTTTGACAATGTGGCAAAGTATGATTACCCTTATCCGCAACCTGAATCCATTCAGGCTGCTGGCGGCACCGATGAGGATATAAAGCTTTTTGGAACCCGTCAGAACCTGCTAAATGTAAACCTTACAGCCTTAATGACCCCATATAAAGGCAATGATACCATTACATATGTCTGTGATGGCAAGGAATACTATTTCATCAAGTCAGAGATTGACAATATCGACAACACCATGCGCAGAGCCAAACGCCTCAATCTTCTGATGACATTTATTCTTTTGAACTCGCCAAAACACTTTGGCAGCAAAAGAGATCCTTTGCTTTTGTCAAAAGTTATTCATCCCGATTTTGACTGGAATGAACCTCATGCATTTATCAGCAGTTTCAATATGGTAACCGAAGAAGGACAAAACTACTACAAGGCCTTTACCGAGTTTTTGGCAGAAAGATACACAAACCCCGAATCGGAGTTCGGTATTCTCGGTGGAATGATTATTGGCAACGAAGTGGACAGCCAGTATGTTTGGGGCAACTCGGGAGAAATGACCGTCGAAGACTACACTCTCGAGTACACACAAGCCATGAGGATTGCATGGATTTCCGCAAGGAAACATTATGCAAATTTCAGGGTGTATGTTTCTCTTGACCATTTCTGGCATGGCCTTACACACAACGTAACCATGCCGCTTCGCTACTATGATGGAAAATCCGTAATAGACAATATAAACAGGCATGCTAAAAGAGATGGCAACTTTGACTGGAATGTGGCACATCATCCCTATCCTGAAGATTTAAGATACCCCGACTTCTACAACGACAGGTCACCAGAGTTCCATTTCCTTACCCGCAGAATCACATTCAAGAATATTGAAGTATTGCCTGCCTATCTTTCACAAGAAGACCTTTTGTATAAAGGAAAACCAAGAAGAATTATTCTGTCCGAGCAGGGTTTCAACTCCCGTGGCGATGCAATCAGTGAAGAACAGGCAGCAGCTGCGTATTGTCTTGCATACTTGAAGATAACAAAGATTCCAACAATTGATTTGTTTACTCACCATGCATATGTGGACAACAAGTACGAATTTGGTTTGAATCTAGGTATAAGACGCCGTAATGAAGACGGTTCCATAGGTGAACCTAAACCAATCTATTACACCATCGTGGATCTAAACGACGAAACAAAGCGTGAAGAACGTATAGCAAAGTCACGTGCGTTCATTGGTGAAAAGCTGTTTGACAGTCTGCTTAATCCGGAAGTTATTCATGGTGGTCCCGTCCTTACAGGTAATGAAGGATTTGGAGAACCCATAAAAAAAGAGGAAAAGAAGACTTATGCAGGTATGTAATGAAAAAAGAGGATGTCACTCGGCATCCTCTTTATCATATCTTTCGTAATGGACTTTTTCATAAGGTAGATTCTCTTCTTCATATGGCTTTTTTGATTCATCGGGGTAACCTATCGCTATAACACACAATACAGAATATTTCTCTGGAATGCCGAGGGCTTTCCTCACATTTTCTTCTGCACTGATTCCCTCTTCATCAAATCTTTTATGGACTTGTATCCAACAAGACCCAAGATCAAGGGAATGGGCTGTAAGCTGTATAATTGTTGATGCAATTGACGCATCGCACACCCACACATCACTCTTTGCAGAATCTGCAATAACGACAATTCCCAAAGGTGCACCCTCTAAAAACTTTGCACTATGCTCTCTGCAGGAAGAGAGTTCCTTCAACTTTTCCCTGTCTGTAACAACTATAAACTCCCATGGCCTTCTGCGTCGGGAAGAAGGAGCCATCAAGGCACTTTTGATTATAACATCAATTTTCTCCTTCTCCACTTCCTTTTCCAAGTACTTGCGTATGCTTCTTCTGGTTTTCACCAGGTCAAACATAATAAGCACCTCTCTTTCTTAATCAGCCGCTATGGTATACTTCTCCATGTATGAATCAAACAATCTTGCAAATTCACTTCCTGGATCTCGTTTTATGGTCTTAAGGAAATTGTGCATGTCAAAGCTGTTCTGTGACACTTCAATAACCAGTCCTGCTATGTTGGAACAGTGGTCCGCTACACGTTCCAGATTAGTTACAATATCAGTCAGCACAAAACCGAGTTCAATGGTGCACTCATTTCTTTGCAGCCTCTTGATATGCTGTGTCTTGAGTTTCGACTTCAGGAAGTCAATAACTTCTTCAAGAGGTTCCACGGCATGTGCTGCCCTTAAGTCATTGTCTACAAAGGCTCTCAATGCAAGGTCAAGAATCTCATTGACAGCTTCCATCATGACACTAATTTCTTTCTTTGCTTCATCTGAAAAAACAAGCTGTTTTTCATATATCTCCTCAGCGGATTCAAGCAGGTTTACTGCATGGTCCGAGATACGTTCAAAATCATTCAGCAGATGCAGAAGCTTGTAGCTTTCCTGACTGTTGTCCTCAGACAGGTTCTTGCTGCTAAGCTTGACCAAGTACGAGCCCAGCATGTCCTCCAAATCGTCAACCTTGCTTTCGCCTTCCCTGATTTTTTCTGCCAAATCCTTGTCGTATGCTTTAAGTATTGTCTTGGACTGTTTAAATGTTTCCACCGATGTATTTGCCATGGCAACTGCAACTGTTCTGCTTCTGTTAACTGCAACTGAAGGAGTTGTAAGCAATCGTGGATCAAGAAGTTTAAACTCTTCGGACTTGTCCTTTTTGTCAGGAATGGAACGAACAGCAAGCCACTCAAGCTGCTTGGTAAATGGGAATAACAATGCTGTACTAAGTATATTAAAGGCAGTATGTGCTATTGCAATTGTAAATGGAGTTGCTGCCTGATTCACAAATGCAAATGAGAAGATGTAGTTGAGAACACTGAATACAGTTAGCCAAACAACTGTACCAATAATGTTAAAATACAAGTGAACAAGAGCTGCACGGCGCGCATTCTTATTCGCTCCAACAGAAGATATCATCGCCGTTACGCATGTACCAATATTCTGTCCCATGATAATTGGAATTGCACTGCCCATGGTGACTGCACCTGAAGCCGCAAGGATCTGTAGAATACCTACTGATGCGGATGAGCTTTGAATAATTGCTGTCAAAACTGCACCGGCAAGCACACCTAGAACAGGATTGCTGAATAAAAGTAAAATGTTTCTAAACCCTTCCACTTCAGCCAAGGGCTTAACTGCGTCACTCATCATCTCCATTCCAAAAATCAATACAGAAAATCCTAACAGAACCAATCCTGTATGTTTCTTTTTCTTGTCATTTAAAAAACAATACATTATACAGCCAATTAAGGCAAGGATCGGTGTAAAGGATGTTGGTTTGAGTATATTTACATACCAAACATCACCTTCAATCCCTATCAACGATAACAGCCATGGTGTTACAGTAGTACCTATATTTGCACCCATTATTACATTTATGGCTTGTTTTAAAGCCATGATTCCAGAGTTTACAAATCCAACCACCATTACTGTTGTGGCCGAAGAACTCTGAATGATGCCCGTTACTACCAACCCCAACAGAAAACCTTTATATTTGTTTGTGGTTAACTTGCTTAGAACGTTTTTTAACTGGTTACCTGCACGTCTTTCCAGTGCTTCTCCCATCAAGGTCATGCCAAATAAGAAGATCGCTAGTCCGCCTATTAGGTTGATTATGTTGAATATTGATATTCCTTCCATACCATGTCTCCTTCATGTATATTTGTGCGGTTTTTAAACACAAACACAATAACTATATCTTTTATCCAACCCAATGTCAATTTATATATTATGATTTGAGGCAGATTTTACACTAATTTTACACTAGTATTTGCCGTCTTGCAATTGGCATTCAATTATGATATATTCAACCTAATAAAGAAAGAACGTATCTGGCCATACTTATAATATACATCTTTAAGGAGTGTGCAAAAATGATATATGACGGCTTTAATGTTTCACTTGAAAGAAATCCGATTATCACAATGAAAGCCATACCAGGCCATTTTACCACAAACCATTTTCATATGACTCATTATCTTGATCTTGAGAAAATGAAGAAAAATGCTCTGATTGCAAGAGATGTTGCGGTCGAACTTGCCAATCCCTATCTTTCAACAACAATTGTAGATACAATTATTTGTCTTGAAGGAACGGAAGTTATAGGGGCATACCTTGCAGAAGAACTAATGAAAGACGGAAGAAACGTAGTTAATTCCGGTAAAGAAATTTAGTGGTAAACGCCTTGTTTACCAGCCATGACATACCGGATTACAAACTGTATCAGCCTAGCGGATGTCCTTTGTGCAAACATGGAAGAAAACTGGATGCGATTATCATACACGACGGATATATAACCATATGATAATAAATCCTGAACATCCTATTTTGGAAGTTCAGGATTTTTATTTTGCTTTATCAAAGTGAAAGCTTCTTTATGGGCTTGAATCCCTTTGTCTTTAGAAAATCCATGTTGTGCATAAAGTTTTTCAATGCCTCGGAGGGATCAATCCTGTCCAAATTCAACATATCAAAAATACCTCTGTTGAATTTTATTGACAATATGGGAACATCTTCGCTGTAACCGTTGGAAGTGTTCAGTACTGTTTTAAGTGCATTAACAAGTACAGTGTCTGAAGGGTACAGTGCAAACATGTCTTTTGCTATTCGAAAGCATACACTGCACACATAGTCCTGTTTAATGTCGTAATACGTGGTTTTGGTTATATTCTTTCTGGAAATCTTATACGTTTTGGTTAGAGAAAGAGAATGTTCTGGGACAATATCGGTCTTGATTGTGACATCAACTTCTATACCGTTTTTTCTAAACTCACACTTTTTCACTTCACAGAAAGCTTCTATATTCGAAAACGGTTTTATTTCATTCAACAAGGTTTCGCTGATTTGTTCATTACCCTCAATAATACCCTTGGCAAACCTCACTCTGCCCTCCCATTCCTCGTAAACCTTTGCATCCTCCATCTCAGCCAGCTTTATCTGCTGTTTCAGTCTATCCTTCTTCTTTGCCTGTAAAGAACGGAAAATCTTTCCATGAATTTGCGGCTTGTACTTTTCATAACGCAAAACCGCCTCCTTCTGACAAGGTCCCATTTCCCCTTTTCTAAAAGGCTCCTCCTCTTCAGCCATGGACTGCCAATCTATGGGACTAAGCCCATCCTTGTGAAGGGAACGTATAAGGTTGATGTAATATTCATAGTTGTTAACAGCATTCATATTACTGATTTGCGAATATGCTATACCCGACTTTTTATGCGCTTTCTTTTTATTGGTTGTTGTGACATAAGAAAGTCCGGTACCAGGTATGCCTATGGATGTTGTAACTCTGCCACTGCTATGATACGTGCGCCTAAACCCTCTGGTACCTGTACTCAGGCTGACACCGCTTTTCCCAAAGTTCAATCGCACACCATCAGCAATTTTAATACTTTGTCTAAAACGCCAACCCAATATTTTTACCTCCAACAATTATTTGCCTATATCATACCACATAATGACTTAAAATGCATCAAGGCAGGAAATCCTGCCTTGATACTCTCTTCCCCTATCTCTTTATAACTATCTTCTTTGCATTAGCCTGAGGCGGATAGCTTTCCCGTATACCGCCGGTAAAAGTAGCAATAACTTCTCCTTCAATATCGTTCACTGTTGCTTTTGTGCCATCCTCAAATACAATCTCCGTTTTGTCATCGATTATCAGGTAAATTGAATCGAATAGCTCATAGGTTGGACAGGAAAGAAAAACATGATTTTTACTTTTGTTAATAACTATAGCATTAAATGTGTTTTTGTCTTTCTGATCCTGTACTGCATTTACAAGAGTATCCAGAAGTTCTTTTCCAGTTCTTTGGCATACTTCATCCTCATCAGAAAACTTCAGGTATAGTAGTTTTGTTCCATCCACCACATACATAAGAACATGCTCATCAATAGTGCCAATATCCTTTGTCTCACCCAGAAGCTTGATTATATCCTTGTATGTCATCCCCTTGTCAATTTTCAAGACATCTTCGGACGAAATCCTTTTTGTATAGGTAAGCATGTTGTAGGTACGTATTGTAGCATAAATCTCTTCTGGTCCCTGGTTTTCAACATTCAATCCATAATTCTCAGCAACCTTGGTAAGCACTGCATTGGTTACAGGCTCATCAAAACTACCTGACTTAATATCTTTGTAAACTTTCTTTGCCTCCGAACGGGACAGCATTCCTTCCTGGATGCCTATTTCATTTAGAAAAAGAACCGCCTCCTTGTACTCTTTTGCATCCACATAAGCATAAGTTGCAAACACAATCAAAAATACAAGCACAATGGATGCTGCCATATAAAGTTTCTTTTTCATTGGTATTACCTCCTTTTTATACTCCTTATTCAAGATGTTCTCCCTGATTCTTTCCTTTTGTATTACATTATCCTCAATAACATTCTTAAGAAAATCCTTTTCTTTCACCTCACTCACCCTTTCCATATATTGTTCTTAACTCCCTTACAGTACGATACAACTTGTTTTTAACATTCGATACGCTCATTTCAAGGTCCTTTGCTATTTCCTCAATTGTCATGTCGACATAATAAAATAGATAGAATATTCTTATTACATCGTCACTTTTTGTTGAAAGATGTTCAAATACATCATTTGCCATCTGCTTGTTTATTACCTCATCCTCTATTGTATATGTCTCAAGAGACTCAACACCATAATCATCCATGCCATTTTCATTACCAATTGCCACTCCTCTGACTCTTTCCAACAATGAATAATGCCTGTATACTTTTGATTTGGTTACTTTGGCAATAAAGGCTTCAGGATTTTTTATGTATCCAACACCTTTCTTTACAAGCGTAGAATAAACATCCGCATACACCTCTTGTACAATCTCGTGAATGTCATCAATATTGGAGCATTTTGCAGTTATATACCGTATTGTATTGTTAAATGTCCTGTCGTATATTTCATTAAAAAAGCTGTTTATGTCCTGGTCGACCACTTTATCACCGCCTTCAATATATAAGTGTAAATTCATCTAAAGAAAGTTTCAAAGGCTTTACTAATTTTAAGATTTATGGAA
>JAAYLF010000089.1 GCA_012522035.1 Clostridiaceae bacterium | reverse complement strand
GATGTAATCTTGCATCCAGTTTTAATAAAATAATCATATCCTAAACATTGATAACTCCTGGCGGGCAAAATGAGTCAAAAAGCTTTGCATTTACTTCTTCGTAAAAATTAAGAAATTATGCAAGGCTAGTTTGTCATGCCCAAAAACATCCTCTAACTGAACCTTTCATTTTAAATTATAGATTAAACCAGCAAAAAACGCAACGATTTCTCTGTTTGGGGCAGAAAAATCGTTGCATTTACTTCTTCTCGTTTGCATTTACTTTTGCAAATTACATTTACTTCTTCAGTTTTGCATTTACTTTTGCAATTAATCAAATCTCCTGTTTTTTTATTTGTAAATTTCTGTTACTCACAGCACTAAATAACGATAATTATCTCATGCTAATGTGACACTAAACATAGATGGTTAATATAATATAACGGAATTATATTTATGGACGAATCGAATTAATGAGAGACAATCGTTCCAAATGATGTGAAAAGCATTATTGCACTTCCCCTTTCATGAGTACTCCACTTCATGAAGAGGATATGAGAAAAATGGCAGTATCAGACGTAACATCTCAAGGTAGATTGGCTACAATTTATGTGCCTTGGCAGGAACCAGGCAAGATGTTCTCTATCTGCGAAAGTCTGGAAAAGGGCACTGTTTATAAAGATTTGTACCAACCGTACAAAGACAGGGGGTGCTGTTAGGCTATGGATAGAGATAAAATGCTCCATGAAATAATGGCTCTGGATTTTGCTCTTGTTGATCTGAACCTTTATCTGGATACACACCCAACCTGCACTGAAACAATTGAATTGTTCAATAATGTTGCGAAAAAAAGGAAAGTCATGGTTGAGAGCTTTGAAGCCATGTATGGACCCCTGACAGCTTTTAACTATACGAATTCCGAGGATATGTGGGATTGGGTTGAAGAACCATGGCCTTGGGAAAGAAATTATGGATGTAAGGAGTGATATTGAATGTGGATTTATGAAAAGAAACTTGAATTCCCTGTAAACATAAAAAACCCAAATCCAAGGCTAGCAAAGCTTATCATTACACAATATGGCGGTCCTGATGGCGAGCTTGCCGCATCACTGAGATATCTGAGTCAAAGGTTTACTATGCCCACAGGAGAGACAAAAGCCATTCTTACAGATATAGGTACGGAGGAATTGGCACATCTAGAAATGATAGGAACTATTTGCTCACAGCTTTTGAAAGGAGCCGACTGTGAGACATTGAAAGCATGTGGCTACGATCCTGCATACGTTGACCATGGTTGCGGCATATACCCAATGAATGCAGCAGGTGTACCCTTTACTGCAGCATATATACAATCAAAAGGGGATCCTGAAACTGACCTGATTGAAAACCTTGCAGCTGAACAAAAAGCCAAAACTACATATGAGTATCTGTTACACATGACTGATGATCCTGATGTTATTGCTCCCTTGAGATTCTTACGCGAACGCGAGGTAGTGCACTTCCAGAGATTTGGTGAAGCACTAAGAATTGTTCAAGAATTGAAAGACAGAAAGACATACTACTAACCCATAACAAAAACCTGCACAAAGCTTTCCGCCTAGTGCAGGTTTTTAGAATATATCTCTGTATATGTCAATACGTTGTCTACCCTCTCTGACAGCATAAGACTTATTCTTTCTACTCTTGTGGATATTCCATCCGCTTGTATTGAAGCCAAATCCTCTTTTAGAACCACACGCCTACCCAGGGTAATATGTGGTGTGAATTTTTCCTGGCGGAATCCTAACTTGCCAAGTTCCCTGCAAACAAGATTGTTGAGCCTGGCAAGGTCTGAATTTTCTTTGTCCATCCCAAGCCATACAATATCTCCATCGCGTCTTGAAAACTTGCCAAGCATGTTGAAAGATATGTCAAACTTTTTGTACTCTACATTATCCAATGCTTTGATAATAGGATCTACATCGCCAGGTTCAACCTCACCCAGGAAAACCAATGTCAAATGCAGATTGTTTTTCAAAGTAAGCTGCCTTTTATGGCATTAGCTCTAACTGTGTTTTTGATTTTTTCCAATCTGTCTTTTACATCATCATTAAAAAGAATTGCTGTAAATAATCTCATAATCGTCTCCTCCATCTGTATTATACCTAACCAGCAGGATATATACAACAAGGGGAAAATAAGTTAGAATAATGGAGTAACGAATTATGGAGGTAGAAAATGAAACTTGTATCATGGAATGTAAACGGATTAAGAGCATGTATGAAAAAAGGTTTTTCTGAGTTCTTCAAGGAAGTTGATGCAGACATCTTCTGCATACAGGAAACCAAAATGCACAGAAGCCAAGGTGCTCCTGAATTTGAAGGGTACGAGCAATACTGGAATGATGCTGAACGAAAAGGCTATTCCGGAACAGCGATATATACCAGAATTAGTCCATTGTCAGTAAGCTATGGGCTTGGTATTGAAGAACATGATAATGAAGGAAGGGTTATAACCATCGAACTTGAGGAATTCTTTCTAATATGTGTATACACTCCGAATTCCAAAACCGAGCTTGAGAGACTTGATTACAGAATGGTATGGGAAGACGAGTTTAGAAACTATGTCCTAAAACTAGAACAAATGAAACCTGTCATTATCTGTGGCGACCTTAATGTTGCTCATAAGGAAATAGATCTGAAAAATCCGAACACCAACAGACGCAGTGCCGGATTTACAGACGAAGAAAGAGAAAAATTCTCCCAGCTATTGGATGCAGGATATATTGATACATTCAGATATCTTTATCCTGATGTTACAGGTGCATATACTTGGTGGAGTTACATGTTTAACGCCCGCAAAAACAACGCGGGCTGGAGAATCGACTATTTCATTGTCTCCGAAAAACTAAAGGATCGCATCGAAGACGCTATTATATATTCCGATGTGTATGGCAGTGATCACTGTCCTGTTGGACTAATCCTGTCATGAGCCATACCATTCTCTTCTGCTCATAAGAACCTGCCTTGGTTTGCTGCCGTCGGCGGCTGACAATAATCCACGTTCTTCGAGGGTGTCAATAATTCTTGCCGCCCTCGAATATCCTATCTTCAGCTTTCTCTGCAAAAATGATGCTGACAATTGATTGAACTCAAATGCAAGCTCGCATGCCTGCTCAATCAAATCATCATCCTGATTTTCGCCATTGGAAGACTGTACAACTGTTTCAGTATTTTGAGTGCTCTCAATCATGTTGGCAACCTCTTCATCATACTCTGCAGGTCCATAACTGGATTTAACAAACTCAACAACTTTTTCAACGTCACTGTCTGATACAAAAGCACCCTGTACTCTTAAAGGCTTGGATGCACCAATAGGATGGTACAGCATGTCTCCTCTTCCTAACAGTTTTTCAGCGCCTGCATGGTCAAGGATTGTCCTTGCATCCACTTGAGACGCAACCGCAAACGCAATACGGGAAGGTATATTGGCTTTTATTAAGCCAGTTATGACATTGACTGATGGCCTTTGGGTAGCAATAACCAAATGAACACCCGCAGCACGGGCTTTCTGTGCCAACCTTATAATCGAGTCTTCTATTTCATTTGCGGCAACCATCATTAAATCCGCCAACTCGTCAATAATTATGACGATCTGCGGAAGCTTGCCGCTTTCCAGATTCTTTTTGGATGCAAGTTTGTTGTAAGATGCCAAATCCCTCACATTATGCTGGGCAAACATGGCGTATCTGTTTTCCACCTCATTAACAGCCCAGGCCATCGCACCTGCTGCTTTTTTCGGATTTGTTACAACAGGAATCAACAAATGAGGTATGCCGTTGTAAACACCAAGTTCAACGACCTTAGGATCAATCATTATAAACTTGACTTCATCGGGGCTCGCCTTAAACAATATGCTGAGAATTATTGCGTTAATGCACACACTTTTACCCGAACCGGTGGAACCAGCAATAAGCAAGTGTGGCATTCTTGCAATGTCACCCACAATTATATTGCCCGAGATATCCATTCCAAGTGCAATAGAGAGCTTGGATGGGGCTTTTATGTACTTGCTGCTGGATAAAACATCATGCAGATACACTATATCCACTTCATTATTGGGTACTTCTATTCCAATAGCAGCTTTGCCTGGTATGGGAGCTTCTATTCTTACACCGGTTGCTGCAAGATTAAGGGCAATGTCATCCGCAAGGGAAACAATTTTGCTTACCTTGACTCCAGCATTCGGTTGGATTTCAAAACGGGTAACGGTTGGTCCTTTTGATATACCAACAATCTTGGCACCTACACCAAAGCTTTGCAAAGTGGAAATAAGTTTCTCTCCCCTTTTCTTAAGTTCCTCATCCTTTTCCCGAGTGTTGAAATCTCTTTGAATACTCGGCTTGATTAGCTCCTGGGGAGGCATTATATAGGTTTGACGATTCATTTTTTCTTTTATTGGAAAAGATTTTTCCAAAAAGGTAGTTTTTTTTTAGGCTCTTCTTCCTTTTCGGTGTATAACTCGTCAATCAAGTCAGCATCTGCAACAGCCATGTCGTTGCCGTCAACACCATCTGGCTCAAAGAATATATCCTCAAGCACTTCCTCTTCCTTTTTGTCTTCTTTTCTCTCTATTTTAAAATCATCAAGATTTTCAACTTCCTCAACCTTTTCGATTTCCTCTTCTTCCTCTTGGGTATCAAAAGTCAAATCTTCCATCAAAGCAGTGCCTTTTTTCCTCTTAGGGAAAATCGTTTTTTTAGAATCAGAAAGTCTTTTTTCGACTTCATGTTTAATCTTCTCTGAAACAGATTCCAGATCTTCAGCAGGCCTTACAGTAAAATCATTGTCATCCATAAAAGTGTATGACTCATCGATATCCGTTCTCTCGCTTTCAAATCTGTCATATGCTTCGGAATCGGATATTTTCTCAACACTAACTGTGCTTTTGACTTCAGTTTCCTCCACTTCCGGCTCTTTTTTTGCTTGTTTGGCTTTGTTGAGCAGTGTTGAATAGTCGTTTATAACGCTGACCTTGCTGGTGAATACCTTTTCTTCTCTTTTTTTTGCCTCTGGAGTATCTGAAAGGGTTAACAAGTCATCAAAATTAAACTGCGTCTTTCTAAGACGCTGAGCCACCTCGGCTGCATTTGGAGATGTAGTGATTCTCCTTGCTGCTCTTTGCTTTATCTCAATATCGCTGTCATCGGTAAGATCAACAAGTTTTGGCCTTGCTTGTCGCTCACTCCTATGCACAGGTTCCCTTACAGTTTTTGCTCCTTCTATTTTCTCAAGAACAACTTCGACAATTATCCCAAGTACGACATATGCAATGCAAAGTACTACAAAAGACAGGATTACATTGTAATCCAGTGCTATTTTCAATGCTATTGTCATTATTAAAATCACTATAATTGCTGGTATGTTTGTTTTAAGTACATTTATGAATCTATTTCTTTCGTTCTGCATTTTTTTACACTCCATGATTATAATTGGGCTGCCTTAAAAGTATAGCACATCCTTAAAGGATGGGCAATACTTTTGACACATATATGAACTATTAAATTCTTACACTATTTCCTGAATGATTTCTTCTTCCTTGATCTCCTCGTCACCAACCAATCTTGTCATTTTAAGCTGGGCAACAACCAGGTTGTAGTAGATTCCTTTCTTTTCAATCAGCTCGTTGTGGGTACCCAACTCAACAAGTTTACCATGATCAAGAACCAAAAGCCTGTCAGCGTTTTTCAGGGTTGACAGCCTGTGGGCAATAGCAAAGGTGGTCCTGTTTTTAACAAGTCTCTTAAGGGCTTCCTGAATGGAAAGCTCCGTCTCCGTGTCAAGGGAAGAAGTCGCCTCGTCCAGTATAAGTATTCTTGGGTTGTGTATAATGGCTCTTGCTATGGCAATTCTCTGTTTCTCTCCACCAGACAGGGTCTGACCGTATTGTCCAATCTTAGTGTCATATCCATCTGGAAACTTCATAATGAAATCGTGGGCATTTGCAACTTTGCATGCTTTTATTACATCTTCTTCTGACGCATCAGGTTTTGAATACAAAACATTCTGCATTATAGTGCCTGCAAACAGAAATGTTTCCTGTAATACGACTCCTGTCTGCGATCTAAGACAGTTCAATGAAATATCCTTTATATTCACACCATCTATGTATATCGCTCCAGAGTCCACATCGTAAAATCTTAGCAGCAGGTTTATCATAGTAGTCTTGCCTGAACCTGAATGCCCAACAAGGCCAATCATCTCACCACTTTCAACCTCGACATTAATATCCTCCAGGACAGGCAAATAGGATTTGTATCCGAATCCAACGTTCTCAAACTTTACTTTACCTTTTATCTCAAACTCAAGAGCTTGTTCCTTGTCCGCAATATCAGACTTCTGGTCAAGTACATCAAACACCCTTAATGCTGCTGCCACCGTATCAGCAATGGTTCTGGGAAGGCTTATCATGTAGTAAATAGGATCATATACCATTGATGCGTATGTAAGGAACAGAACAAGCTCGCCAACGGTAAGTTTTGCTCCTACAACTTCAAGTCCGCCATACAATAGAATAACCAGATATCCTGCGAATGTGAGCAAATGCAGCAGAGGGTAAAAAGTCGCCCAGAAAAGCTCGTTCCTTATTGAAGTATCCCTGTATTGAGCGCAGATGTCCTTGTATCTGGCTACTTCTTTCTTTTCAGTACCGAAAGACTTTACTACCCTGATACCACTTAGTATATCCTGTAAAACGGAATTGCTTTGGGATGACAACTCCCAAAGTTTCCTGTAAATCATATGGATCCTTTGCCAGAAGGATCTGAATATGAGCACTATGAATGGTGCCGGAATCAGCACAATCAAGGCCATCTTCCAATTGATTGTAAACAGGAATACTGTTACACCGGTAAGTATCAGCCCCTGATTGATAACCTCTACCATTTCATTCTCCACAAACTGCTGGATTCTAACCGTATCACTGGATACCCTGTTCATGAGGTCTCCTGTTTTTTTGCGGTTTATGTATCCCAGTGAAAGAGTGTGTATGTGTTCAAACACATTGACTCTTAGTTCGTGAATTATCCTTTCACTTACTATTGATATGATACGTCCTCTGAATATTGTGGTTATAGTTATTACCTCCCTGCACAAGGCATATCCAACAATCAGGAGGGCAAATGTCATCATGAACTGATCTCCACGCTTTTCCTTTGGAAGCGTGTATACATTGTCAACCAACGCCGAATATAATCTGGGCATCAGTATATTTGCACCAGTTATTACAAGCAACAGCACCATTCCAAACAATAGATATGGAACAAACTTTTTAGAAAGCTTAAAAAGCCTTACCATTACATCAAGCTTGTTTGCGCAATATGGACAAATGGAACTGTCTTTTGGCAGGACTTTATTGCATTTTGTACATTTGGGATCCTGCTCTTCGATGTAGAAGTCCATATCCTTGCCCTCAATGTAAAGATTCAGCTTTCTGGCAATAGTGGCAATCCTCGGACCATGTTCCATGGTAAATCTAAAAAGCATGTGCTGTTCATTATCATTTGTATTTACAGCCTCAAGAATACCACTGGATGTGAACATGGTTGCCTTGTAATCTTTGAAATCATGTATCTTGTACTCTTTTATCAGTTCACCATCTGCAAAAATAAGCAATGATTTTTCAGTGACAACAAACATACCGTCCTGCAGTTTATTGTCATCATTCAAATCATGCGGCACAGCAAACATTACATTTTCATCTTTATATTTTGCTTTAATAATTTCTTCCACCCATTCGGGCAGATCGAATAGCAGAGTCATAATTTTTACCCCTTTAAATAACGGTTTCAAGAAGCCTTACACTCTTGGAATCCAATGCTTTGTAATCCGGTATTTCAAACCTGTTTCCATCCATATCAATAATCAATACACGAATGTCGGACAACCTTATAAAATTACTGCTGCTGTTTGGAACGGTAATGCTTTTCTTGCCAGCAGTAGTGTTGACATTCATGTAAATGTAGCCGTATTCATCCTTTAACGAATGCACCTGTAACACCACAGGAGTGTGATATCGCAAATCCAGTTCTTCCTCAATAAGCTTCCTCTTCTCAGGAGACATGTCATTAATATTCAAGATGATGCCTATCTCCTTGCCAAGCTCCCGCTTGTCATTCACTTCACGTATAGTAATATACTCGTTTGGTCTGCTCAAAGGAAAAGCTCTTTGAAATGCGACTCTTTTGTATTCTTCCTCTTCCCCTATTTTAAGAGATAGAAAACCTCCCTTTGTTTTTGTCAAAACAATATCCTTGTCCTCCAAAAACCTCAGTACTGCTATATCATCTATGGTTTCCATCTTGTTTTCCTGTTTATCTTCTTCCATCAGTCATTAAGCCCCCTTAGTTTCAATGCCTCTTTCTGAATATGGTAAAGCTTGTGGTATACGCCTTCCATAGCATACACCTCTTCATGCGTGCCCATTTCGACTATCTCGCCATTGTCCAAAACAATCAGTCTGTCAGCATTTCTCAATGTTGACAATCTATGGGCAATGTTGAATGTTGTTCTGCCTTCGGAAAGCTTTTCAAGTGCTTTCTGTATCTG
>JAAYLF010000088.1 GCA_012522035.1 Clostridiaceae bacterium | reverse complement strand
TTACAGACAGAGGACACGAACTGATAAATCGATTTGTTGAGTGCGTGTCTGAGGTAGGAACGATGGAAAAGAAACCAAAACTCGAAGGACGACGCATGTCTGTTATCATCAATCCAAAATAGCAGATAACCCAACAAGAGTTGTTTTTATAATATTATGAAGTGATATGGAGGAATTATTATGCCAAAATTAAAAACCCACAGTGCTTCTAAAAAGAGATTTAGAGTCTCTGCTGGTGGTAAAGTAAAAATGAGTCATGCGAATAGACGTCACAGACTGGTAAGCAAGTCAAAGAGTGCAAAGAAAAGACACAAGATGCCAACTTTTGCAGCTAAATCAAATGCAGCAGTTGTTAAGAAACTGCTTCCATATTCGTAAGGGAGGAATGTGAAAATGGCAAGAGTTAAGAATTCAGTACAAACAAGAAAAAGACGTAAAAGAGTCCTGAAGCTTGCAAAAGGTTATTTTGGAAGAAAGAGCAAAGTGTTCAGAACTGCCAACCAGGCTGTTATCAAATCTGCCAATTATGCATATAGAGATAGAAGACACAAGAAGAGAGACTTCAGAAGACTCTGGATTACAAGAATCAATGCCGCTGCAAGAATGAACGGCATGTCCTACAGCACATTCATGCATGGACTTAAGGAGAAGAACATTCACCTGAACAGAAAAGTTCTTGCTGACATGGCTGTAAATGATATGGAAGCTTTTGCAAAGTTGGTTGAGACTGTAAAAGCAAAGTAAGATGATTACCAGTGATCAAAATACGAAGATAAAATTCGTAAGGAGTCTGAGCAAGCGGAAATTCAGGGAAAAGCACAATTGCTTTTACATTGAAGGTCACAGGGCTGTAACGGAAGGAATTCTGTCAGGCAAAAGACCAAAAATGCTGCTGGTTTCGGAATCCTACACAAAACAAGACTCATATGTGGAACTTCTTGATATTTGCTTCGCACAAGGAATTGATGCGAAGCAAGTTTTATTGCAAGCAAATGACAAGGTGTTTTCACAGTTGAGTGATACGAAAACTCCTCAAGGTGTTGGGGGAGTTTTTCAAATTCCAGCCATTGATGAAAGCTCATTGTATAAAATGAGGAACATCGTGCTTTTGGAAAATCTGCAGGACCCTGGTAACATGGGTACAATTATTAGAACGGCAGATGCGGCGGGCTTTGATGCGGTTGTTTGTTCAAAAGGTACGGTAGATGTGTACAACTCAAAAGTGCTCAGATCAACAGTGGGCTCCATCTTTCACATAGATATTGTCATGCTGGAAGAGGAGGCAAAAGATTTTGCCTTGAAACTTAAGGATAGAGGTTTCATGCTGTACTGTGCTCATCCCAGGGGAGATGTGAGCTCTTTTGAAACAGAGTTTGGTAATCACAACTGCATTGTGATTGGAAACGAGGCAAATGGGTTAAGCGATGAAATGCTTTCGGTATGCGATCACAAGATATATATTCCCATGCCGGGAAGAGCCGAATCGTTAAACGCATCGGTAGCTGCCGCACTTATGATATATGAAGTTGTAAGGAAGAGTGATTGAATTGAGTTTGCTTGAAAAATGGAAAGACAGTTTACGAAATTTAAAAGGTAATGCACTAAACGAGTATGTTAACAGGTACTACAAAAAAGAGGAAAACGCCTATGCAAGTATTCTGAGAGAAAAGAATCCCATACTGTCAGGAACAGTAGCCGAACTTGCAGGAAAATTCGGGATGGAAGATTTCGAGTTTGCTGCATTTATGGATGGTATCTCAGAATCCGTTGAACCTTCCGTTGATGCTGAACAGCTGGAACCGGAAACAGTTGTCAATGTAACTGTTGATTGGGCAAGGCTGTACAAGAACATGCACAAGGCAAAGGCTGACTGGCTATACAATCTGCCGGAATGGGAAGGCATCTTCGATGAAGAGAAAAGACGCGAGCTTTTGTTTGAGTACAGAAGGGAAGGACAGGCCGTAAGGGAAAGTACTGTTGGAAGAAACGATCCCTGTCCATGCGGTAGTGGAAAGAAGTATAAAAAATGCTGCGGTAAGTCCTAAAGGACTTCCGCAAGCCAGTTTTTCACATCTTCAAGTTCAGCAAGTTTTATACCTGCTTCAGTTAGTTTCTTAAGTATCTCATCCCTGTCAAGAAGGGTTCCAGGAAGCAAATCTGCAAGAGTTTCAGCCGCTGCCGTATCCATTGCGTCCGAGTAAACGTAGGCTTTCGATATAACTCCTTTTTCAACCGACAAGTTAATATCTATTCCGCCCCATGTGAACCTGTTTTCAAAGGACATGTCAAAGGATGGTGTTTCTCCGTATCTGAATTCCCAGGAGGAGTACTTCTCAAACAGTTCCCTCAGTTCCGAAGGCATGTCGTCACTCATGCTGTATACTTCTTCGGTCTCCCAGGAGCCGTATTCTTTTAAAAATTCATTCTTTAATGATTCGGATATCTTTTCAGGAGTAATGTCAGGGTTCAATTCAATAAGGTTTGCGACCCTGGAACGGACGGATTCCACACCTTTTGCCTGCATTTTTGCTTTCGATACCTGCAGATACTTGGCCATTACAGCTGAATCGGTATCAAGAAGCAGTGTGCCGTGCATGAGTCCCTTGTCCTTTATGAATTTGAAAGCATTGCCGGAGAACTTTCTGCCGTCCATTAGTGTTATGTCGTTTCTTCCTGTAAACTGGGCTTCTATTCCCTGGTCCCTGACTGCTCCCAGTATAACTTTGAGCTGTTTCTCAAGGTTGTACAGGTTGGATGAAGCCATGAATGTGTAGCACATGTTGCCAAGGTCGTGGTAAACCGCACCGCCACCTGTGCTGCGTCTTGCCAGGTATCCGCCTTCCTCTTCAAGAAGTGCGGCTCTGCATTCCTTCCACGCATTCTGTGTTTTTCCAATTACTACTGTATTTTCATTCTGCCACAGGTACATAATAACTGTGTTGTCTTCCATGGTGTTAAAAAGATACTCTTCAAGAGCCAGGTTGAACCATGGATTGTGTGATGTAGAGAATACAAGTCTTTTTTTTACATTTCTATAGTCCATATGTTTCATTCCTTCTTGAATATTTTTTTTGCGAATCCCTCAAATTATATCATAAAAATATGAATAGTTGTATTATATTTGTGTTGACAAGCCAAATGATTTAAGGTTAATATATTGCTGAAACTTAAAGCAAAGGAGAATTACATCATGATTGGAATAGTATCCGGTATGGTTATGCAGAGAAATCGTCAAAATGTGGCGGAAATACTAATCTATCCGGAAGAAGAAATCAAGAACGCTAAATATTACGATGTAGATGGCACTTTCAAAGAGTTGGATTTGCAAAAAACAGACAATGGCGCATATATTCTAAGAGGTATTCCCACAGGAGGACCGTACACGGTTAATATTGATGGAAAGACCTTTACAGACATATATGTGGGAGATGTATGGCTTTTGGGTGGCCAGTCCAACATGGAAGGGGTTGGTGAACTCACCAGCGAGGATATTAAAATGAAGCAGGAAGAACATATTAGGGCATTCTATATGACTGACGAGTGGGGTGCGGCAGAACTGATACACATGCATGATTTGTGGAAAGCAAAGGACAAGGTACATAGAAAACTGTTGCCGGATGTACCACCTCCAGCAGGCCCCAGAGTCAGATGTGTTGGTCCTGGATTGTTTTTTGCCCAGAAGATGTATGATTATGAACGGGTTCCCCAGGGAGTGATTTGCTGTGCCCATGGGGGAACAAGCATGGATCAGTGGTCGCCGGAAGGAAGGGACCTTGGTGGAGATGAAAGTCTCTATGGTGCGATGTACAGAAGATTTGTATTTAATGGGTCCAGGGTAAAGGGTATGTTCTGGTACCAGGGCTGCTCCGATGCGTCTCCCGAGCTTTCGGAAGTATTTGAAGAGAAAATGATAAACTTTGTTAGATGCGTAAGAAGGGACTTTGGCGAGAATCTGCCTTTTGTTCAGGTGCAAATTTCAAGACTTGCAGCTGTAGCAGATGAAAATGCCGACAAAAGCTGGACCAAGATAAGGGAAGTACAAAGGACACTGCATGAAAAGATCAAGGGACTTGATACGGTGTATACCATATCCTATGAACTTTCTGATCCAATTCATGTGTCAAGCAATTCCCAGAAGGTTATTGGCAGAAATGCGGCAGAACTCATGTACGGCTTGATACATGGATATGATGCCAAGAACTGTCTGCCCGGAATCCGACTTGACAGTATAAAGATGAAAATGAACAGCCATGAGCCTATGTGGACGGATATCGTTGTTACATTTTCAAATCTGCATGGCAAGTTGAAGGCAGAGCCTGTGGCAATGGGCTTTGAACTTCTTTCCGGAGACAGAAAGCTTGGGGATTTCATCTACAATGTCTCTTTGATTGAAGAAACCGCTATAGTAAGAGTTAATCTGTCTGTTGATTTTATTCTTCAGAATGATGTACATATTGCCTATGGATACGGGTTGAATCCAAGGTGTAATATTACGGATGAGGAAGGATATTCAATTCCTGCCTTTGGTCCTGTTAGATTGAGTTACGATGATTAAGCTCGGGTCAGTATGACCTGAGCTTCATTTATATTTCGGGAGGTTGAGCATATTGACCACAAGAGAGAGAATGTATCGCATACTAAATCACCAGGAAGCTGACAGGGTGCCTATTGTGGATCAACCTTGGGCTGGTACCATAAGGCGATGGATAAGGGAAGGGATGCCTGGCAATGTGGATTACAGGGATTACTTCAATATTGACAAGGTGGAGAGCATTGGTGTTGACATTTCTCCCAGGTATCCTGTAAAAGTGGTTGAAGAGACCGACAGGTATGTTATATTCACAACAGGCTGGGGAGTAACCCTGAAACAGTTCAAGGAAGAGGATGCCACTCCTGATTTTATCGATTTCAAGATAAACTCGTCCACTGCATGGCAGGATGCAAAGAAGAGAATGATGGATATTAACGAGGGGAAAGTGGATTTTGCGTATCTTGAAGCCAATTATCCCAAATGGGTGGCAAACGGCAGTTTCATACAGGCGGCTTTCTGGTTTGGATTTGATGTGGCGCATTCATGGATGTCAGGTACGGAAACCATTCTTGTCGCCATGATTGAGGAACCTGAATGGGTAATGGATATTTTTGATACATACCTGACTTGCTGCATCAGATATTTTGACATGATATGGGATAGGGGGTTTAGATTTGATTCCATCCACTGGCCTGATGACATGGGCTACAAAAACACTACTTTCTTTTCGAAGGAGCTTTACGAAAAGCTGCTAAAACCTTTTCACAAGAGGGCGGTGGAATACGCACATAGCAAGGGAGTGTTCGCACACCTGCACTCCTGCGGAAACATTATGGGTTTCTTGCCCGATATTGTGGAAATAGGGGTGGATATATTGAACCCATTGGAAGTCAAGGCGGGTATGGATCCTTTATGGATAAAGCAGGAATACGGCGACAGACTAAGCCTGCATGGAGGAGTCAATGCGGTTTTATGGAGTGATTCCGAGAAAATCATAGAGGAGATAAAAAGGGTGGTTCCTGAATTGAAGGAAAACGGCGGCTATATTTTTGCATCGGATCATTCAATTCCAAACAGCATCAGTCTTGAGAATTTTTCAAGGATTATCAGTACGGTAAAAGAGGTTGGTTCATACAATTAATTATAGATTTTCATTGTTTTAAAAGCCTTCGGAGCGATCCGGAGGCTGTTTTTATATAAATTGTATATAGATTGTTAAATCTAAAAAAACAGTTGACATGCAGTAAAAATACTAGTACAATATGCGTCGTGAGTTTAGTAAAGGTAAACTTAAAGTTTAGTATCAGTAAAACTCGTAAAATGGAAAAGGAGGGATATTTCCCATGTCAGGGTTTGCAATTGGAGCAAAGATAAGGGAGCTCAGAATAAGGAATGGGCTGACACAGGAAGAGCTGGCAAACAGAAGCGAATTGTCAAAAGGGTTCATCTCGCAGATTGAAAGTGAACAGACGTCGCCTTCGATTGCAACACTGGTGGACATACTGGAGTGTCTGGGGACCAATTTAAGGGATTTTTTTAATGAGGCAACCGAAGAAAAGATTGTTTTCACGAAAAAAGATTATTTTGAAACAGAAAACCTTGAATTAGGAAACAAGATAACGTGGCTTGTGCCCAACTGCCAGAAAAACGATATGGAGCCTATTGTTCTTACTCTGGAGCCTGGTGGGAAATCTTCGGAAGAAGAACCTCACAATGGAGAAGAGTTTGGAATAGTTTTGCAAGGAACGGTTATGCTACATATTGGTGACAAGGCATACAAGGTGAAAAAGGGCGAAAGCTTTTATTTTTTGCCTTTTTCCAAGCATTATATAGCTAACAACACAACAAAAAGTGCAAAAGTGCTGTGGGTAGTTACACCTCCCAGCTTTTAGATAATATATGATGAATAAGGGGGATCTTGATGTCGGAACATATAATTGACTTGTACAACATTACAAAGAGCTATGGAGATACTGAGGTTATAAAAGATTTGACACTATACATCAGGAAGAATGAGTTTTTGACTCTGCTTGGTCCTTCGGGCTGTGGCAAGACAACAACCCTGCGTATTATAGGGGGATTTGAACAACCTGATTCAGGCCGCATTTTCTTCAATAATGTGGATATTACTGACGTGCCTCCACACAAAAGACCAATAAATACTGTTTTTCAGAAGTATTCGTTGTTTCCGCACATGAATATCTATGAGAACATTGCTTTCGGTCTGAGAATCAAGAAGATGAAGGAGAAGGAAATAAAGGAAAAGGTCGCAAGAGTATTGGAACTGGTGGAATTGTCAGGTTTTGAAAAACGAATGCCCCATTCATTGAGCGGAGGACAGCAGCAGAGAATTGCCATTGCACGAGCAATTGTAAATGAACCTGAAGTGCTTCTTTTGGACGAACCCCTTGGAGCATTGGACCTTAAACTTCGCAAGGAAATGCAGTACGAGCTAAAGAACCTCCAAAAGAAAACGGGTATTACCTTTGTATATGTAACCCATGATCAGGAAGAAGCACTTACCATGTCCGACACCATTATTGTTATGAATCATGGTGTGATTCAGCAGATAGGAAAGCCCACGGACATATACAACGAGCCCAGCAATGCTTTTGTTGCTCAGTTTATCGGAGAAAGCAACATTCTTTCCGGCGTCATGAAAAGAGACTACCTGTGTGAGTTTGCCAACAAGGAATTCCAATGCGAGGACAAAGGTTTTGGCGAAGATGAGGATGTGGACGTGGTAGTAAGGCCTGAAGATATCAAGATTGTGGAGCCTGAAAAGGGCATGCTGCAAGGAGAGGTCTTGAGCACACTTTTTAAAGGTGTCCACTATGAAATTATAGTTGAAGCCAATGGTTTTAAATGGAAAATACACACCACTGCATATTCAAAACCAGGCAGCAAGGTAGGCCTCAGTATAGATCCCTATGACATACATATTATGAGAATCCCTTATAATATCATGACGGGATGGATGGTTGAGGACAATAAGGTGGAAATTGTGGACAGCGTGTTTGACTGCAACGCCAGCGGTTTTGAGCAGGACGAGACAGTAAGCGTTTACATTCTTCCACAGGATATAGAGATTAAGGAGAAGGATTTTGAGACTGAAATGCCTGGCGGGACAATCAAAGGCGAGATTGTCAATGTAAAAGACAAAGGACTTGACTATGAAGTGATTGTAAAATGTTCCGATACAGACTTTCTTGTGCACACTGACAGGAAGATGGCAATAGGCACGGAAGTATGCCTCTTTATACCAAAAGAGAGCATCAAGATCCGCAAGAGGGTGGATACCCACGACAAGGACGAGATGAGCGTATATGAAGGAGGCGATTTTGAGAATGACAAAGAAGAGCAGGATTAACAACATACTGCTGTCAATCCCCATACAGGCATGGCTGCTTGTGTTCACTATCGTCCCCCTTGTAATGATCTTTTTTTACGCTTTCGTGGAGGTTAGTGATGAGGGAGTGAAATTTACAATAAACAACATTGTAAATGTAATTTCCAATGACAGGTACAAAAGCGCCTTTTACGACTCTTTGTACTATGCATTCATAAGCACAGTCGTCTGCTTCATACTGGGATATCCTCTTGCTTATGTGATGACCAAAATGTCCAACGGAGCAAGGGATCTGTTGATGATACTTTTGATGCTGCCGATGTGGATGAACATACTTATAAGGACATATGCATTGAAAGCGCTGATTGACGAGCAGAGTATACTTAGTGGTTTTTTTAAGTTTATCGGGCTTGAGAATGGCACTCTGACAAACACCACTACAGCAATAATCATAGGAATGGTATACAATTATCTGCCTTTCCTTGTGCTGCCGATATACACATCGCTTTTGAAGATAGATTACAGTCTGATTGAGGCTGCAAGGGATTTGGGAGCAGGCGGATTTGTAGTTTTCAGCAAGATACTACTTCCCTTGTCCCTCCCAGGTATACTTTCGGGAATAACAATGGTGTTTGTACCATCAGTAACCACCTTTGTGATTCCGCAGCTTCTGGCAAACAAGAAATGGACAGTGGGCAGCCTCATAGAATACAAGTTCATGCATGAGGCGGGTGCGGGAGCTGGAGTTTCCGCTGACGGAAGTGCATTGTCGTTTCTGCTGATGATAATTGTAATTGCAATGATGTCCATAGTTAATCTTGTGGACAAGGAGAATGATGCAGGAGGTGTCGTATGAAAAGGAGGGGCAGGATTTCGAAGATAATTTACCGTGCGTATGTTGCACTTATCATGCTGTTTCTCTACTCGCCTATAGCGGTTTTGATACTGTTTTCTTTCAATGCAGGCGAGTCTCGAGGCAAGTTTGCAGGCTTCTCCCTGAGATGGTACAAGGACCTTATGCAAAGAGACGCCCTGCTTGGTTCATTTAGAAACACACTCATAGTAGCGGCTATTGCGAGTGTTGTTGCCACTCTAATTGGAACATATGCGGCAATTGTCATTCACAAGATGCCAAGCATTATGAGAAACACTACAATCAAGGTTGCCAACATTCCAATGCTTAATGCAGAGATTGTGACAGGTATTGCGTTTATGCTGTTCTTCGGGGCAATAAGTGTTCCCTTGGGATTTTCAACAATACTTATAGCGCACATAACCTTCAACGTGCCCTATGTCATACTGTCAGTACTGCCAAAACTCAGGCAGCTGAATAAAAGCACATATGAGGCGGCGTTGGATTTGGGAGCGACACCTGCCATGGCTTTTAGGAAGATTATTCTTCCTGACATCCTGCCAGGCATCATATCCGGACTGTTGATAGCCTTTACACTGTCGCTGGATGATTTTATAATCAGCTATTTTACAGCGGGAGCCGCATTCAAGACTCTAAGTGTTGAGATAAACACTCTTACAAAGAGAAGGATTCCCTTGTCTGTAAATGCGCTGTCAACGATTATTATGATCGTTGTGTTTGTAATCCTTGTAATAAACAACCTTAGAAAACGACCAAATGGAAATAAAGCTTTGATTAAGGAAAGGAGTGCTTGAAATGAAAAAAACAGTAAGAATTGTCAGTTCATTATTGTTGGTTTTGTCCCTCGTAGGAGTCATGTTTCTGACTGGCTGCAAGGACGACCGTGAAACACTATATGTGTTCAACTGCGGAGACTACATTGACGAGCGTGTCCTCGACATGTTCATGAAGGAGTATCCACACATAAGGGTTGTTTATGATACTTTTGATACAAATGAAATCATGTATCAGAAACTCATAAACAGCAACGAGCCTTATGATGTTCTGATTCCATCAGACTACATGATTGAACGCCTCATAAAAGAGGATAGGCTCCATAAAATTGATTTTTCCAAGCTGACCAACTATGACAAGATTGACGACTCTTTCAAAGGGCTTGCATATGACCCTGAAGAAGAGTACTCAGTAACATACATGTGGGGAACCTTGGGCATTCTGTACAACAAAAAGCTGGTTACTGAACCTGTTAACAGTTGGTCCATACTGTGGGATTCAAAGTACAAAGGCAAGATTCTAATGCTTGACAGCATGAGGGACACCATGGGTGTTGCCTTGAAAAAGCTTGGATATTCCATGAACTCTACAAATCCTGATGAAATCAAGGCTGCAAAAGATGCTTTGATCGAACAGATAGATCTGGTGGCTGATTATGGTGTTGACAAGCTGAAGGACATGATGATAGCAGGCAATTATGCCCTTATGGTGGCATGGTCCGGTGATGCCGTATGGATGATGAATGAGAATCCTGATTTGGCATATGCGGTACCTGATGAAGGCAGCAACATATGGGCTGACGCAATGGTCATTTCAAAGACAGGCAAGAATATCGAAGCTGCACACCTGTTTATTGATTTCATGTGCAGAACGGATATTGCGAAGATGAATGCGGAATATATTCAGTACTCAACTCCACAAAAGGAGGCTTTGAGTCAGCTTGATGCAAGTCTTAGGGAAAGTGAGGTTTACAATCCTCCAAAGTCAGTTATTGAAAGATGCGAATCGTTTATTGATTTGGGTGACGCTGTGAAATATTACAACGAAGCTTGGGAGGAAGTCAGGCTTCACGGTTAAAAACGGAGGTCTTGTATGGCTAGCAAAAATGTAAAAAAACTGGTTTATCACAGTGCTTTGGCGGCAATGATCATTGTCGCCACTGCATTCTTGAAGATTACGGTCCCTCTATATGGTGGCTATATACATATGGGGGATGGTTTCATATTTACCGCTGCTTATCTGCTTGGACCCATGGCGTTCATTCCTGCAGCAATTGGTTCGTGTATCGCAGATTTTATTCTAGGCTATGCCCTATATGCCCCAGCGACATTTGTAATTAAAGGTTTGATGGGTCTTTTTGCAGGATTTGCTCTTAAAGGCAGCAAAAAATTGGCAAGAAACCTGGTGGTGTACATACTGGCTGAAATCATTATGATTGCCGGATACTTCTTTTACGAGCTGTTGATTTACGATGGAATAACTCCTGCACTGCTTGGTATTGCATACAATGGAATCCAAGGTTTGTGTGGAGTTGTTATGGGTATGCTTTTTGTCCCCGTGGCAAAGAGAATAAGACTTTAGCGATTAAATGAAAATGCATCAAATATGGGGCTGTCGCATAAGCGATAGCCCCTGATTCATTCGCTGCCATCAATTAGTTAGCTAATTAATCAAATTAGCAGCAGCAATCCTTGTCTCTGGTGCCTAACACACCTCTACGATTACAGTCATTCAGTATACCCAACAGGGCGAGAAGTAATATGATCCAAAGGATGCAATCGTCATCAAGTCCGAAACAACTCATTGTTTAACCTCCTTGTGCTCCATCTACATTACAATATCATTGTATGGAGAAGAGAGAAAATGTGTGATTAATTTTTGCTTTTTAACTTAAATTCTGTTAAATGCTTTCTGGTTTTAAGCGGAACCTTCTGTTTTTGCAAATCAAGATTCAATCTTTCCTTGATTGTCAAAGCATTCAAATATTCAATCCACATTTTTTGAAAGGAGATTTCCGTCCTTGATTCATTATCCAGCATGTTTCCGTGATACTCGGTTATGATATACTCGCTTCCATTAAAAATGGCAGCCATATTCCTTGCAAGGTCATGTATGATCCACAAGTGGCTGTTGTACCTGTCTGCAAAGTAGGGGGCAATTACTTCCAACTGGTTGAAATCAGGTTCAATACGTGCATAGAGTATGTTGTTGCCTGCTACCTCAAACCTTACGAATCCATACAGCCTGTGGGTTTCTGATGCATGCATCCTGCTCAGTTTGTTTATATTTCTCACATCGTCATCGTACAGGTGATTCTCAACATTTCTTCCCAGCTTGTCAAGAAGTTTTAGATATCTTAAGATATACATGCCCCTGTCGGGATGTTCCGTAAGAAAGACTCTGTAGAGTTTTCTTTGAACCTCATAACCAGCTTCCTTTCCAACCCATTTTATGATTCTTTCAGCTTTTTCATTGTCTGTTTCGACGTATACAACATTTTCAAGCAGATTGACACTCTTGTTTTCTTCTTTTGATCGAATTGAATATATGTCTTTATCTTTCCACGCATCAAAGCAGCAGGTCAAAAGACCGTGGTATGTGCCATCGTAGATATATATGTTCAGCATCAATAATCACCACCATTAATGTAATCCAACAAGGAAAGCTTCTCGCAATTGCTGAAAATGGGTTTTGCCCTTTTATCCAGGCTGAGGTTTGCATCAATGAATTTCGTGTCAAACTTTATATGCGGCATCATTTTTCCTCTGCAGGTTATGAAATACTGAGCTCTTTTAAGAACAACACCCATTTCCTTTAGTTCCTCAAACCCCAAAGAGCCAACTTTTCTTGCAGAAACTATTTTTCTTGCAGATATGGTACCGATTCCTGGAATCCTTAGCAATGTGTCGTAATCCGCCTTGTTGACTTCAACAGGAAACAAATCCAGATTTCTTACAGCCCAATCGCATTTCGGATCATATCTGAGATTAAGATTTGGGCTGTTCTTGTCAAAAAGCTCGCTGCTTTGAAACCCATATAACCGCAATAGCCAGGCCGCGTGATAAAGCCTGTTTTCTTTTAAAAGGGGAGGTTCTGCCAGTGTAGGAAGGCGTGGGTCTTTTCCAGCAGGTACATAGGCAGAGTAGTATACTCGCTTCAGCTGCATCTTGTTGTACAGATTCTCGGTTAAAGTCAGTATATCGTGGTCTGTGTCGTCAGTTGCTCCAACAATCAGCTGGGTGCTTTGACCTCCCGGAACAAAGGTTCTTGAAAAGCTGCTGCCTGTTCCATAACTTTTGGGCATGGTTTCTCCCAAGGGAGCAGGCAGGTTGTCTCTTAGCAGTAATTTGCCGCTTTTGTCCTCTTCGATCCTGCCTGAGATATATCTCATGGAGTTGAAGATGCTGTTTTTCTTTTTTTGGGGTGCAAGTCTTGTCAGGCTTGCTTCTGAAGGCAGTTCAATGTTGACGCTCATTCTGTCGGCAAGACGGCCGGCTTTTTCTATGAGAAGAGGATCCGCTCCAGGGATGGCCTTTACATGTATATATCCATAGAAACTGAACTCCTGCCTCAAAAGCCTCAATGTTTCGCACATTATCTCCATGGTGTTGTCAGGAGACATTATTACGGCAGAGCTTAGGAAAAGACCTTCGATATAGTTTCTGCGGTAGAATTCGTATGTCAGGGTGGCAATTTCCCTGGGTGTAAATGTTGCCCTTTCCACATCATTGGTTCGTCTGTTGACGCAGTATTTGCAGTCGTAGACGCAGTCGTTGCTTTGTAAAACCTTTAATAGTGACACGCATCTTCCGTCCGGTGTGAAGCTGTGGCATATTCCGCAGGCAACACTGTTTCCCAAGGCGCCTTGTTTTGAGCTTCCTCTTCGGTCAACACCGCTGGAAGCACAGGATGCGTCATATTTTGCTGCAGCGCCCAAAATGTTAAGTTTCCTAAGCAGTTCGTTGTTCGGCATATGCTTTCCTTCCTTCTGTAGATTTCAAGAACAGTATACCAAAAATATGTTCTATATACAATATGCAATATAAACAAATTTTCGAAAACAATTATATGACAAAATGAGATAATTGTAGTATAATGTATATTCTATGGCAACAGATTACTATTGCTTATATCCCCCCGGGTTGTTATACTAACCAGGAAAGGATGAAAAAAATGAATGAAAATAGATTTGATAATGTACATAATGCAAATAGCAATTATATAAATAAAAGTGATAACAGTGTGCTGCCTCTTATGAGTCTCAGGGGACTTGTTGTATACCCTGGTACGGAGGTTTCATTTGATGTGGGCAGGAGGGCCTCCATTGCAGCGGTAAACGAGGCAATAAGGAGAGACTCTCTTATCTTTCTTGCCACCCAGAGGGATGGGGCGTTGGAAGAGCCTACGGAAGATGATATTTATACTGTCGGCACTGTTTGCATGATATATCAGAATTATAAATACGATGATGGCAAATACAAGGTTGTCCTCAAAGGACTTTACAAGGCCCGCCTTAAGAAGATTGTGACAGAAACACCTTTTTATCTGGCTGAAGTGGAAGTTCTTGAGGATGAGGTTGTTCCAATAAGCAGAAGAGATTATGCGGAAGCTCTAAAGAAGCATGCCATCCAGATTTTCAGGGAGTACAGGCAGTATGTTGAAAAGACACACAGCTTTGTAGTTTCGGGTTTTTCTTTTTATGAAGATCTGGATATCTCAAGACTGACTTATGAGATGGCAAACCAGCTGTCTGTCGAGGTCAATAAGAAACAGGCAATCCTGGAGGAGAGCAATGTAATCAAGCGTCTTGAGCTTCTTGTATCGTATATAGGACATGAGAATGAAATAATGTCTCTCATGATGCAGATTGGAAGCAAGGTAAACCAGAAGCTGAACAAGCTCCAGAAGGACATGTTTCTGCGTGAGCAGATTAAAGCCATAAAGAGTGAACTTGGTGAAGATGACGAATCTGAGATAGATATCTATGAAAGAAGGCTTCAGGACAAGAAGTATCCGAAGGAAGTTGTCGAGAAGCTGAGAAAGGAGATTCAAAGGGTTTCCAGAATGGCAGGATCCCTGGAATCCCAGATGATAAAGACGTACATAGAGACTGTACTGGATCTGCCCTGGATGTCCTACTCAAGGGAAAACAAGGATCTGGCAAAGGCAGCAGAGATTTTGGACAGGGACCACTACGGCATGCAGAAGGTCAAGGACAGAATTCTTGAGTTTCTGGCTGTAAGACTTACAAAGAAGTCTCCCAGCGAGCCCATACTTTGCCTTTACGGACCTCCTGGAGTGGGAAAGACCTCCATTGCAAGATCCATAGCAGAAGCATTGGGCAAGAAGTATGTGAGAATTGCTCTTGGTGGTGTTCGCGATGAAGCTGATATCAGAGGTCATAGAAGAACGTACGTAGGAGCATTGCCTGGTCGAATTATTGCTGCAATAAAACAGGTAGGCAAGTCAAATCCTGTAATGCTTCTTGACGAGATTGATAAAGTCGGAGCAGACCACAGGGGAGACCCGTCCTCCGCTCTTCTTGAAGCTTTGGACGGAGAGCAGAACAGTACATTCAGAGACCACTATCTAGAACTGCCTTATGACTTGTCCAGAGTGCTGTTTATAGCGACGGCAAACAATCTTGATACCATACCTCCTGCACTGCTTGACAGGATGGAGATTATAGAGGTGCCAAGCTACACTGAGGACGAAAAGTTTGAAATTGCAAGAAGGCATTTGATTCCAAAGCAGCTTGCAGAACACGGACTTACCTCAAAGAAAGTTTATATCAGTGATGAAATCCTAAGAAGCATAATCACAGAGTATACTGCAGAGTCCGGTGTGCGTGAATTGGAAAGAAACATTGCCGCAGTGCTTAGAAAATCAGTCAAGATTATGACCGAGGACAAGACCAGGAAGATAACAATTGATGAAAAGCTTCTTGTGGAGATGCTTGGTGCAAGTTCGAGGAAGCGGGACAAGATATCCGACAAGGATGAAGTAGGCATTGCAAATGGTCTTGCATGGACGGCATTTGGCGGCGTTACAATGGCAGTGGTAGTAAACATATTGCCCGGCAGTGGCAACATCGAACTCACTGGCAGACTTGGAGATGTAATGAAGGAGTCTGCAAGGATTGCAATAAGCTACATTCGTTCCAGAGCGGACAAGCTTGGTATTGACAAGGACTTCTACAAAAACAATGATGTCCACATTCACGTTCCTGAAGGAGCTACGCCAAAGGACGGTCCATCAGCAGGTATTACCATGGCGACAGCCATCATTTCTGCACTCACTGGCATACCTGTGAAATCCACAGTGGCCATGACCGGTGAGATCACTCTGAGGGGCAAAGTTCTTCCGATTGGAGGACTCAGGGAAAAGACCCTGGCTGCCTTGAGAAGTGGTGTCAAGACTGTCATTATTCCTGAGAAGAACAGAAACATGGAGCCTGAACTTCCTGAGGCGGTAAGAAACGAGCTGGAGATTGTATACGTGTCTCACATGGATGAGGTGCTGGATGTGGCACTTAGCTCCAGCATAAAAGAGAAGGTTAGAAAGATACCAGTAGACAGCTTTAATACCTTCAGCGATGCAAAATATGCAATTCAGAACTAATCAGGGCGGGGGAAAACCTCGCTCTTTTTTTGTTGATTAAGATTTCTGCAAGTGATAATATAACCTTGAGATTTTTATAGGGAGTGGATGAACTTGACAAAAATGTATCAGCTGCAAACCAGGACAATACAACAGATGATGTCTTATGTAATAATTACAAGGGAAAACAGGTGTATTGTCATTGATGGCGGAAACACAGGAGATGCCGACTACTTATTGGAGTTCCTAAAGGACAAGACAAACAGTGAAAAAGTAAATATTGATGCATGGTTCTTTTCCCATGTGCATTCGGATCATGTCAATGCCTTTGTCGCTTTGGCTAATTCACGACGTGATGAGTTTTGTGTTAAAAAGGTTCTGTTTAATTTTCCGAGCAGGGAATTGGTTGCGGAATATGATTATACTGATTCTACAGTACTGACCATGGATGAGTTTTACAAGGCAGTGGAGGAGCTTGATACCGAGGTTGTTATTCTACAGAACAAGGATGAGTATTTCTTTGGAGATGTGCGTTTTGAAGTTCTGCTGGTTAATGATGAAAGTTTTATGAGAAACTCAAACGTGGTCAACAACAGCTGCTCGATTGTCAGGATGGAAGTGGAAGAACAGACAGTCCTGTTTTTGGGAGATGCGGGAGTGGAGCAGGGAAGAACTCTGCTTGACATGTATGGTGAAAAGTTAAGAAGCGATTTTGTTCAAATGGCACATCACGGACAGAATGGCGTAGAAAAAGAAGTGTATGAAGCGATAAAGCCCAAGGCATGTCTATGGCCGACTCCCTTGTGGCTTTATGATAATGATATTGGCAATGGTTACGGTTCAGGCCCATGGCAGACCTTGACTGTACGAGAATGGATGCAGGAGCTGGGTGTCAAACACCACTTTATAGATAAAGATGGAAATCACGAGATTGTGTTTCCGTTCCAGTTTGATTAACCCTTTTCCAGCAGTTCTGCAATGGCTGCAAAATGCATCATGTCAAAACTTGATAGACTGGGATTTGTGAATCCTGGATAGAACTTAATATGCAGATTGCACAAGTTTTTCTTTCTTTTGTAGAAAGGTTCCATCATGCCAACTGATTGTATATGTCGTACGGGAATAATGGTGGTGGTTTTTACGAAGATGCCATTGGTGACTTTTACATAGTTTTCATTGTACGACAGTCCTGCGTTTTTCAATGACAAGAATGCAGAAACCAACAATATTGGCAGAACAAGCACCGGTCCGATGAAGTAAATGACATTTGTCTGGAAAAGGAGTTTTGTTGCGGCAAAAACGGTTAATAACAGTATCAGATAGATTGCAAGGGGCAGATAGTAGAAGATTCTGCCTCTTTTTGGCACCTTGTGAACTTGTTCCCCGGCAGCCATTGCAGGATCAATCATGGACAGAATGCTGATCATCCTCTCCTTGGTAGCTAGAGGAAAAATAACTGGTTTTTCATCCTTTTCATCACCAAGACCTATACATGCCACCGATATGGTATAGTAGCCAAGAAGCCTTGACAGTGTATTCTGCTGTAGAATAACCGCCCTTATCTTTTCTAATGGCAGTGAATAGTTTTGGGTTGTAAAAAGACCAAAGCTTGTTACAATAACGTCCTTTTGTTTTTGCAATGTGAAATTGTGGTATTTTATGAGTTCCTTTACTATTGAAGTGATATTTGTGAAAATAATAAATATTACAGCAAGAATCAAAATAACAAAAAATTCAAGGCTCTTAATATACATTAATGCCTTGGATGTAATGCTGTCTACGGTTTTTTCATTTAGTACTGCAGTTGCCAGCACGTAAATCGAAATGAAGAAAGGGATTGCATAGATTAGTTTTCTTCTAAGTAAGCCGTCTATGACCAAGTCTTTGCCCGACATTCTGAAGGTCTGAGTTTGCATTTCGATTTCTTTCTTGAAAATGAGTGCTTTTATCTGCCTTGCAAACAAATCGTCGAATATAAGGTTTATTTCAACGCCGCTGTTGTCGTTTCCTATTTGCTTCCCGCCGCTGTCGATTTTTACTCTTGAGGTACCGGTAAGGTGTCCCAGAATATTCTTTTTTATATCAACCGTCGATATCTTGTCTACGGGAACTGTCAGTTTCTTTTTGAAGATGCCTGTCTTTTCGAGGATTACAGTTTCTCCGTCATAGATGAAATATGTGATACGCCATCTAATGAACTGAAACAAAAAGATGATTAGCGCAACTACCAATGCCAGGAAGAGGGCTATATACTTCAAACTCGAACTTACACCATTCTCAATAAGCTCCAATGCAATGATTACTGTGAAGCCAATTACACCTTTCCAGGTATTGTCTATTACAGTTACAAAACTACTGCGCCTCCTTATTATTTTCATCCTCTTCCCTCACTTTTATATTCACCGTATTTTTGAGATAGTCCGCAATCATATATGCGTCTTTGCGTGCCAGCTCTTCCATCTTGAAAAATCCTGCTGTTGTATATACGACTATTGATGCAAGATTGTGGCGTCTTAAAAGGGGTCCTTCGTCGATTGTCAGGTGCTGGATTCTTGAAATGGGTATCATGGATGTCTCGATGAAAATGATTCCTTTCACTATTTCTATCTTGTCTTCCGTGAACAGATATTTTCTGCGCTTGTAGTTCAGTTTTGGGAAAATAGCAGCTGCGGCAACCACCGCAGCTGCAATTAATACAAACATAATGGCTGCAAAAATTGTCAAATTCATATTTCCGGAAAAAGAGGCAAATATTATTGCCATGGCAAATGCGATAATCAGCAAAGCCAATAGAACGTAGTATTTAAACCTCCATACCTTTATGACTTTTTTGTCAGGATGCTGCATTTTTTGCATGCTGTCTATCAACTCCTCCGTATTATTCGGAAACTCCCATAAGGATTTTGGCTATATCAGAGTCCCTGCCAAGGACGACAGTCTTTTCGTCTCCGGTGAGGGATGCCTTCAATGCTTCAAGTGAGCGCATGAATATGTAGAAGTCCTGCTTTTCCTTTGTGTCAAAGGTTTCTGCAAGAAGTCTCATGTACTCGGCTTCTCCTTCGGCTATCAACTCTTCCGCTGTTACTCTTGCCTCTGAAAGGAGGAGGTTTACTTTCTTGTCAACTTCGTTTCTCAGCATGTTTGCTTCAGACTGACCTTCGGCAAGATATCTTGCAGCAATCTGGTTTCTGTCCGATATCATTCTTAAGAGCGTTGTATGTACTTGCATCAAATCTTACCTGAACTTCTGCAATGGATCCAAGGGTTTTGTAGAACTGCAGTGGGTCTGATATTCTCCAAAGCACATAGCTGTCCACACTCATTGCCTTTGAGTCGCTTGTTAGAACATCTGAAGGTCTGAGATCATAAAGCTGCAGATTCTTTGGCAGTTTCTGAACGGTTTCAATAAATGGGATTCTGAAGTAGAGCCCTGCTTCGCTTTTTATTGATTCAACCTTGGAAAAGCGAAGAATGAGTGCATATTCGTCTTCCTTTATAGTATATAGGGAAGATGCAGCCAGTATGACAAGTATGAATGCAATAACGATTATGATTGCAAGTGTTATTTTCTTTTTCATCTCAAAAACCTCCTTACGATGTGAATTTGTCTATCGGCAGAAGCGTCTGTGTGCCATTTTCATCTGTTATTACTATGAGCTTTACTCCTGGGAGAATGCTTTCGATAGCCTCGTAGTACATTCTCTGCTTTGTTATGCTTGGATTAATCTCATATTCCTTGTAGATAGCATTGAACATGGCAATTTGCTGCCTTGCTTCATTTATTCTGTTTTGCTTTTTGTATTCTGCTTCCTGGATGAGTTTGTCGCTCTCGGCCTGAGCCTCGGGCAGTTTCTGGTTCTCATAGGCTTTTGCTTCATTCAAAGCAGTTTCCTTGTCCTGCTTTGCAGTCTCAACTGCCTTGAAAGCAGCAATTACTTCTTCAGTAGGAGCTTCAGCATCCTGAATCTTGACATCAATAAGCTGAAGGCCTATGTCATATTTTTCAAGCTCTTCAGTTATTAGTTCCTTGCACTCCATCTGAATGCTTGCCTTTTCCGTAGTAAGCACATCTTCTACCTTGTAAGCGCTGACAACGGTACGTATCTGGCTCTGAATAAGGCTTTTCAATATTCCTTCAGGATTGATGGATGAGAAAAGGTATTTTACAGGATCATATATCTTGTACTCCACAAAGAAGTCGATGTTTACAATATTGAAATCTCCTGTAATCATCTTGCTTTCATTGCCAAGAGTCTTGTACTCTCCTGTTTTCTCATCGTATTCATAACCGATTTCAATCTTCTGATGAACATTGACGTCCACTTTGTATACCTTTTGAATACCAAAGGGCAGTTTTAAATGAAAACCCGCCTCTGTGGTTTTTGTAACTTTTCCAAATGTGGTAACGACACCCATCTGTTTTTCTTCAACTGTATACCAGCTGGTGGTGCCGATTATCAAGGCTGCTACAACAATGATGACAGTTATAACAACTCTTTTTATCTTTCTTTTCTGTTCGGGGGTAATGTTGTTAAACGG
Organism: Clostridiaceae bacterium; assembly: GCA_012522035.1. GTDB lineage: Bacteria > Bacillota > Clostridia > UBA1212 > DUPL01 > DUPL01. The sequence goes on along the minus strand of JAAYLF010000088.1, from coordinate 270 downwards.
ATTGTTGAATTGACCGTATTGTTGATTGTAGTTCATGTTATTACTCCTTTCTTCCTGGTTTGTTTCCTGCCCAATAATCATATCACAATGACATGTTTATAACAATTAAATAAATTTTGTGTTATTTGTAAATGATTAAGGTGTCAAAAGTATAAGACTTGACACGTTTGCACCTTGAAAATTTAACACAAACCTCCATTATTCATATGTGATGTGGTATAATATAAGCATACACACTACATATGGAATTAAGGAGAAAAAGTCATGGCA
>JAAYLF010000087.1 GCA_012522035.1 Clostridiaceae bacterium | reverse complement strand
TCCTTTTCCTGAATTTTCGTATTGCCATCTCTCAAGGGCCCGCCTGTTGCTATGGCAATCTGGGGACTAAACTCTCCAAGTTCATGGGCTACCTTGAAGACCTGATCGATGTTCTTGGCAATAAGGCCAAAATCGTTCCAGTGACCGTTTGTGTCGTCCAGCACCAGATAGTCAATGCCTATGTATTTCAGTCGCGACAGAACGCTTGTCAGGTAATCTTCATCACCGCTTGAGTAGTATCCGTAATCCACGGGTTTTAAGCGGGTCCAGCCTTCTGCAAACCAGTGGTCGTGGGTTGGCTGGCTTTCGTCAGTCCACCATACTGTGAACCAGGTTCCTACCTTGGAGGAATAGTATTCCTCTCCATCCTTTAAAGGCCACTGCCCGAATTTGTCATACACCGGCACGTTTGCATATTTGTTGTCGGGTTTTATTACGTCCGGTGTTGGATTGGGCACCCTTTCAACCCTTTCTTTTTCGGTAACACTTGTGTTGCTGCATCCAGCAGCAAATAATGAAAAGGTTACTACAAGTATTATCAGTTTTTTCATTTTGCTATTACTCCTTGCTAATTCTAAATTATGTAAACTGCCCGCCAGAATCAGGCAGGCAGCATTAATCAAATTAAAACGTTTCAGCCAGTCTTATTGCTTCCTTGATGCCTTCTTTAATATTGGCCTCAACATCCGTTCCAATAACATCCAGCTCATCTACGGACAAGGTTTTGAAATCCACTATTCCAAGGAATCCAAAAAGTGTCCTTAGATAACTGTCTCCCATTTCATATTGCGCAGCACCTTTTTCTGTATAGTTGCCGCCTCTTGTTGTAATATTTATGGCTTTCTTTCCTTTGCACAAACCTTCTGCGCCATACTCGGTATATCTGAATGTAATGCCACTTACCGTAACATAGTCAAGATATGCCTTCAAAATGGCTGGAATTGAAAGATTCCACAAAGGTTCGGCTATTACATATTTATCAGCGTCCCTGAACTGATATGCGTACTTCAGGATTGGGTGTTCCCGGTCTTCTGTCTCTTTGTGGGCAAGGACTGCGTTAAGGTCGTCTTCACGCAAAAAATCTATTCCTTCCTTGTACAGATCCAGGGTGATGATTTCATCGTTTGGATGAAAGCTCTTGTATGCTTCGATAAAACTGTCTGCAATTCTGAAGGTTCTCGATTCGCCTTCCTTCTTTGCGTTTGCCTTGATATACAATACACGACTCATTTATATTCCTCCTTTTATGTATATTATGCCTTTGATTAAAAAGCATATTCAGAACTATGTTTCTTTATACAGGTATGTCTGTAGTGTTATGATACTTGGATTATATTGCATTGTCAAAGTTTTATCAACAACTTTAGTCCGTGAATATAACACAATATTCTTGTGAGGATTGTGGTATTTGGTTATTCGAGGGTGTTTGTCGGAAAAAGTTAATAAAAACCACCGTAATATACCAAGCAGATATTTTTATTTTTGATAATGTTTACATATGGACTAATTTTTAAAGATGTGTATAATATAAGTATGAAAATAAATAATGTATTGGAGATGAGAAATAGTCATAACAGGTTGGTAATAATTATGAAGTGAATAGGTTTTGATTATAAATAATATAAATTAAATTTAGACATGCTTTGCAATATATAGTAATATATATTTACATAGTTTATCGAAAAATTAAAAGGAGGAAAACAAATGTTAAAAAAATGTACTGTGTTGGTAATTGCTTTGTGCATGGTATTAGCATTGGTTCCGCTTAGGACACAGGCTGCTGATCCACCACATTCAAAGTCCATGATTTTCAAAGATAATCAGGTTATTAACGGCTCTGTGGCTGCGAGTGGAAACAATATGAAGTCATTGGTATCCGGTGACGTGTTGAAACTCAAGATATTGGGCAAGGTCGACCCTAATATTGGTATTGATTTTGTCGAGAATATTGATACCTCTACATACAAGATTCTTGCCATGAAGGTCAAGAAAGAGTATGCTGGAGGCGGTTTGGAAGGCGAAATTTTCTATAATGTAAAGGGTCAAGGTGCCGTAGGTGGAAAATCCATTAAATTCACATGGGCTGAAGGGACCGATTGGCAGTGGATTTATATTGACTTAGGTTCAGTTAACGCAGGAAATGTTGGTTTTATCAGGTTCGACCCATACGGTGAGAGTCCTGTAGAAAATACCATGATAACCGTTGCTGGTATTGGATTCTTCAAGACTGTTGATGACATGAATGCATTTGCTGCCACACCAGACGGACAAAACCTCGGCTCCAACGAAGGAGACAGGGATTTCCCTGTAGAAGTACCTTTTTCAGGAACTGACCTTAATATCGGTATTTGGCTAAATATTGTTTCCGATCCTTCGAAACCAGGTCACTACTGGATTAGATTCAATGCAGCTGCTCCATTCTATGGAATTAACTTCTACCTGTATGCAAGCAAGAACAATGCAAAGGGTCACTGGGCGCTGTACAAGTTTGATACATCTGTTGATCAGACTCTGGCAGGCGAGCCTGTAGCAAGAGAGGATTTGTCGCTTTCACAAGACACTCATTTGCAAGCAGCGTTCGAGCCAATGAATCCAGGTCAATATATATTCTATGTTGAACTGGAGCCGGACCAGGATCCAGACCCAACAGTATTCTACTATGTTGTTGCTTGTTCCAGCAAAGAGGCACCAGAAGGACTTATTGAGTATGGTTTTAATGGAACAATAAATCCAGACTATAATGGTCCACTGGTAATGGCAGGAACTGTAATGTTTGTTGAAACAGAAGGTGTTAATGACTATTTGATTCCACTTGATGCTGAAAACCCAACAACAGGCGATGTTGGTTTCATAGCATACGGATTTGCAGCTCTTGCAGCAGTTCTGGTAAAGAGAAGAAAAGTTAAATAATTTGTGATGCATAAAAAAGGCTGGCGTCATGCCAGTCTTTTTTTTGGCTGTTAGTGGTGTATGATTAAGTTATTCACATATACATAAGTGCTGTCCATATTAATTGACTGATGGATAAAATTTCTTTTTATATCCTTAATGGACAATTTTTAGATTGTATAGTAAAATCATTTTACTAACCGATGGAAGGAGGTAATGCTACACGTCTGTAGCTGGCAGTATGCGTAGTCTTGGATAAGGATATGGACAACATGAAATACGCTGGTTTGGCAAAGGATATAGAAGAGCTATTAGTTGCGTTATCAGAACATTACAAAAAGACCGAAATAGAAGACGGTCGGGAGAAAAAAGTTTATGACAAACCGGACATGCTTGAAGTGAACAAAGTCCAGTACAACAAATTTAAGACTATAATTTCTTTTATTCAAGTTATATCAGACAACGATAATGATGTTATCCAATGCCAGTTTGATGAGGATGGACTTGATGTGATTGTGGAATGGAAAACTCCATCGCTTTACCTGTCAAGTTTTGACCAGAGCATTGAACTGTTTTCCAAGATCCTGTTGATGGCGGATTCTTTCAATATTTCCGTGACAGGATTGGATGAGATGTCTGTTTGTTTTAAGGTTTGCAATGTAATGCGAAAGGTAGAGAAGTCCGAAGAATGAAAGAGTTGGAGTACAAATTTTTGGTAGACAAGGATTTTTTCAATAAGGCGCAGGAAATACTGAAACAGAAGTACAAGGAAAGCTCTGTTAATGTTATAGAGCAGACAAACTACTACTATGATAACGACAACTTGGACTTGCGAAAAAGCGGGACAACGATTAGAATACGGCACAAGGACGGTGCTTTGAAGCTGCAGGTCAAGAAGCACTTCAAGACCGGGAAGAGATATTCCGTGTGCGATGAAGAAGAGCGAAATATTGATATGGTATACGGCTCCATAACTGTCGAAGACAAGAGGTACGACCTCAAGGGTGTGCTTCACACAAGGAGGACGCGGTATGTTATTAATGACGGCATAAGGGTTGAATTTGACGTCAGCAGTTATCTGGGGCATGAGGATTATGAGATTGAGATTGAGTTCTTTATGGAACAAATTGATGAGGTCAAAAAGCTTATCGAAGTGCTTGGACTTCCAACGGATAAAAAAGGGAAGGGAAAAGCATCAAGATTTTTTGAAGCTTTAAAAAACATGAGAGATAGGAATTATGATATGACAAAACCGAAGGATAATTAAATCCTTCGGTTTTGCTTATGGGCTTTCGGGTTAAAATGGAAATGGTTTTGAGTGTTTTGTCTTTTGTATAGTAATTACCCGTACATTATATATTTCGCTATTCTGTTTCTTAGAATTGGGGTGGCATTAAGCCTTTTCACGTATGGGTTTAATTTTGTATATATTATGAATATAGTAGAATAAGGTAAGAGAAGTGAGAGAATGACGGACGAGGAATTGGAAAGGCAGTTAAGATTCATACTAAAACAGATTAATGAAAACGTAAATGTATTGGAAGATTATATAGATGAAATAAAGGATGATGAGGAACTGGCAGAGCTGTTTACTGCCGTGAGTGGAAAAACACTGGAGGAGATGATAGAGGAACAGAATGAGTCGGACAGAAGAAGGACTGAAGAATCAAAAATATACTTTGAGAAGTTAAAGCAGTACTTGGATGAAAAGAACTGGACTTACAGGTCGATTGATGATGATATGATTGTTGTGATTTGCTTTGGTCTTGCAAATGTTGTGGTGAATGTTTTTGTGATTATTGAGCCTGTTGCACAGACGGTAACAATTAATACGGTGCTGCCGTATGAAATTAATAGTGGAAATGAAGAAACATTGAAAATTATGCTGGCAGAGTTCAATTCAACTTTCAGGTTCGGCTCTTTTATATTCGATGATGAGACTGGCTGCTTGTCTTACTATTACTCCTGGTGTTTTTTAAAGCAAAATTTCGACAAGGAAGTTTTTGAGAACTACCTTTATGCTTGTTTGATTCCGCCGGATGACTATGCAGAAATAATTAATGGAATTATTTGAAATGTTTTTGGAGAATCAAAAAGCTGTTAGTGAGAATAATATATTGCGGGGTGTTCTCAATGTTTTTTTGCATGTTTTCGGGAATTGACGAGCTGCTTGCTCAGGATACGTCAAGCTATCAACTTTTTCATTCTCTGACAAAAGAGATGCAGGAGAGAATAGTTGAGCATGACTTCACCTCCTTTTATGAACTCAACAGGTTTGTTCAGAAGAACAGACACAAATACAAAGGTTAGTTAGGCATGCGCATAGGTGTTTTCCAATGCGCATGTCATTTATTAATGCATGGAAATGATGGGTTATAAAAGAAAATTATTACTAAAATATTGCCGTGATATTAAAAATATGGTATAGTTTATTATAATATCATTTAAAAATGAAGGAATCAAGATGAATATTACGAGGAAGGTAGTACGGGCGGTCTTCGTTCCGATTTTGCTATTGTTATCAGTATTACTGATACTAATAATATTGTTATCAATGCAAGCAGCTAACCAGCAGCGCCAGAAGCAAAACAGCGCTGTAAGCAATGCAAAGGACTTCGTGGAGAGAGTAAAACTAAATTTATACCATCATGCAGTAGTTCTTTCCATGAACAGCGAAGCTTATGGGCTTGTTTCTGGTGGTGATAACATGATTGAGGTTATTGAAGAAAGCGGAGTGGATTGTGTCTGCTTTGCATCCGATACGGATATCTATGAGCGGTATTTCGACGCAGATGTTGAAGGCTTTGCAGATGATGAGAACATTAAGAATTTCATGCAATCCGATAAGGTTACCGACATTACATACATCCAAGGAAAACCCTTTATCCTTGCAAAGACAAGCTATATGGATGATCGCTTTGACCGCATATTGCTGGCAAAAGGGATTGACCAATTCTTTTTAAGCGAACTTGACAAGGTAATTGGTGCAAAAACCAGTGTCATACCATCTGCGGAAACTGACAGTGAAAGAAATATAGTGGAGCTTTCCGAGATGGCCTCTCTAAAAATCGATGTGGATTCAGATTATGCCTTTCAATCTTTAATTAGCATAATGGCAGTGTTCATAGTATTTGCTTTGCCATCTGGTTTTGCTCTTCTTTGGTATGTAAACAGGTACATAAATAAACCCATACTGTTCCTGACAGACAAGATCAGGGGGATATCATATTCGGATAAAGGTGCGGCTTATGAAGTGGCAAACTGTCATGATGAGGAAATATTGGAACTTACATATACTATTGACAGTCTGGTTACAACAAATGCCAATATATTGGACAGACTGAGGAAAAGTGATGCGGAACTGAGACTTATTCTTGATACTGTTGTGGAATGTATTATTGGACTTGATTTGGAGGGCAGCATAACTTATTGCAACCAGCGCTGCTTGGACATGTTGGGATATGAAAGATTTTCTGAAATCCTGGGGAGGAATATTAAAGACGTTACCGGCAAGGACATACAATCTTATGAGATCAACAAGCCCAATATATGCTTTCTGAGGGGCAAAGAAGATACGCTGGAAGTGGAGCTTTACCGCTACCCCAAAATTGAGGATGGAAGGATTGTTGGATACGTTGTAGCAATTATTGATATTACAGAAAGAAGGAAGATGGAAAGCGAGCTTACTGCAAGCCAAAGAAGCAATGAATTCCTTTTGACTAACATAATGGGAATGATATACAGATGCAGGCATGATGAAAACTGGACAGTCATGTATGTTTCGGATGGATGCTACAAGCTTACAGGATACAAGGCTGAGAGTTTTGTAAACAATCGGGACATATCCTTGAATGACATTATCGCAGAACCTTTCCGGGAGAGAATAAGGAAGAGTTATGAAGAGGTACTTGCCAACAGGGAAGTGTTCCGCGAAGAGTACATAATTGTAACAGCAGACGGCAGTGAAAAATGGGTGTTGGAACAAGGACAAGGTGTTTATGATAGCGAAGGCAATGTTAGTGCAATTGAGGGTTTGATAATAGATATATCCGATCAAAAAGAAAGAGAAAAGGAAATTGAGTATCTCAGCTATCATGATGCGTTGACAGGAGTGTACAACCGCATATATTTGGACAGGGAGAAAGAAAGACTGGTGGAGTTGGACATGCACCCAATTTCCGTCATAGTTGGAGATATTGACGGTCTTAAATTTATCAATGATGCATTTGGACATTCTGTAGGAGACGAGCTGATTAAACGTACAGCCAACATACTGAAAAACTGTTTGAGAGAAGGAGATGTCATAGCAAGGGTGGGAGGAGACGAATTCAACATTCTTCTTCCCAAAACGGACGAATCCGAAGCACGAAGAATTATGAGGAATATGCAGAGGGAAATAAAGAAGTTCAGCGATGAGAACATAAGGTTGTACAACTTTACAGTGTCGCTGGGTTATTCAACCAAGCATACCATGGAAGATAATCTGCATGATTGCATCCAGCAGGCTGACGAGTATATGTATAAAAGAAAGCTTTTGGAGCGCCACAGTTCTCACAGTGCAATTATTGCCTCCATGAGGGAAACGATGAATGCAAGGGGAATAGAGACAGAAGAACACTGCAGAAGACTTGCTGACTTGTCGCGTGAAATGGGCAAAGCCATGCAGCTTTCCGAAAAGGAAGTGAATGAACTGGTGCTTTTATCATCACTGCATGATATTGGAAAGGTGGGTATAAATGATGCAATAGTAAAAAAGGCAGCAACCCTGACCGATGAAGAATTTGAAGAGATGAATAAACATCCCATGATAGGATATAGAATTGCCATGGCAACCCACGAGCTGCAGTCAATTGCACCATATATTCTTACACACCACGAAAGATGGGATGGGCTTGGGTATCCCCAGGGACTTAAAGGGGAGGAAATTCCCAAAGCCTCCAGGATATTTTCTGTCTTGGTCGCATACGATGTGCTGACCTGCGGAAGACCGTATAAACAGCCTGTTTCAAAAGAAGAGGCGTTGAAAGAAATAGAAGAAAATGCGGGACTTCAGTTCGATCCCGCAATAGCAAAAATATTTGTCGACTGGATGAGAAATCAGGATTAGAAAAGACCGAATATGGTTCCGTCTTCCTTGATATCCAGATATGCAGCAGCAGGGTTTTTGGGAAGTCCCGGCATTGTCAATATGTTTCCGGTCTGTACAACTATAAAACCCGCACCGGCAGATACTCTGACATCTGAAATGGTTATTTCAAAATCTTTCGGTCTTCCAAGAAGTTTTGGATTGTCCGACAATGAATACTGGGTCTTTGCCATGCACACAGGCAGGTTTGAATAGCCCAGTTCTTCAATTGTATTTATTTCTTCCTTTGCCTTTGGTGTGTATACAACACCTTTTGCTCCATAGATTCTGCTGCATATGGTTTCAATTTTCTCTTGTATCGAGATATTATCGTCATACAGGAGTTTGAAGTTGCTTTTGGTTTCAGCAAGTTCGACAAGCTTTTCAGCCAGTTTTATTCCGCCTTTGCCACCTTCTGCAT
>JAAYLF010000086.1 GCA_012522035.1 Clostridiaceae bacterium | reverse complement strand
GGTCAAATGAAAAAGTAAAATCCACTTTGTAAGGTTAATTTCAACCTATTCGTGTTTTTTTCCATATGAAATACAGATGTCGAAGTATTTCATATGGAATTTTATCATTTTTGGGACTAAAAAAGAAGGAAATTATGTAAAATTAGACATTTTGTATGTAATTTTGGGTATAATAATAAAAAGTGATATTTTCATTGCATTTTTTGCAAGAGAAAATTCCACCCTGAAAAATACCTGTATAAATGGCGATGCTCCGCATCAAATAGTTTTATTTTGTAGGTTAGGAGTCAGTACAATATTGTTTGGTGGGATAGGTTCGACTCCTAACTTTTCTGTTACATCAGTTCCATAAATGAAGGTAAACACTTCATATGGACTCTTGTTGTTTAAGCTTTCTCTGGCATATGAGTTAATGTGGTTTATAATCAAATCTATTTGGCTTTGATCAAAATTGTTAAGAGATGTTCCTTTTGGTATAATTCTCCGGAGCATCTCGTGGTTGTTTTCGATCTCAGGCTTTTGAAATGGTGACTGCGGATCACAATAGAAAATTCTTGTTCTTTGTTTTGTTCCATCAATAAACTCAATAGCCTTTGGATTACTGAATTCAGATCCGTTATCAGTTAAAATTACCGGAAATAGCTTCTCAAAATTGTCCGCTCCCAGGCTGCTAAACAGCTTTTCAAATATTAATGTCACGGACTTGGAATCATTTGCATCTCTCAAATATGCTAACATGAAACTAGATTGTGGAAAATGAATGGTCAGTAATACTTTTCCACCCTTTGTTCCTTCAACAGTATCCATTTGCGCATAAGTGCAATTCTGTTGATTATGCAAATACTCCTTGAAGTCATCAAACGTCCTGTTTATCCTGCATTTTTTATCCACTTTATACACATTGCCTCTTTTCTTTCTTTTTCTGTATCTTACCTTTCTCGGCAAGTCAATATTTGTTATGCCAAATGCACCGATGTCGTTGTAGTTGTAAAGGGTTTTCTCGCTCATCATAATAGTATCTGCATTATTAACACTAATATGGTGAAAAGATTGTCCTTGTTTTATTAATGGTACAATGATGTTTCTTAATTGCTGCAGTTCTTCCTCTGTAATGTTAATCCCGCTTCTGGATTCAGATAATACTGTCTGGTACTTTTCGTGAGCACTAGTAGCAACGTAAACTTGTTTTACCAGTGTGCATCTTGTTCTTTTTTTGCAGCCATTACAGACATACGGTGGTTTGTTTAGCTGTTGACATTTCTCTTCTTCAAAGTCACTACAGTAACTGTTACAGTAAGGACAGTTCTTGCATCTTTTATGGCATCCTTCTTTGCCGCATACTCTCATTTCATCGCAAAAAACACGATGTAAACATGCGTTAAACGCATTTCCCCATGCACCTTTTTTTAATTCTTCTCGGTGTTTTCTTACTTCTTTAGATATAGTAGTACAATCTTTGTTTAATGAACGTCCTATTTCCTTAAATGACTTTCTCTCCTTAAGAGAGTTTTCAATAACAATTCTATCGTCTAAGGTCAAATGCTTAGACATGTTGTCTCCTTTCTTTTGATTTGGAAACATCGCCATATTAGATTATTTACAAATTTTGCTAGGTTAAATCACATATAGATTTCTTCAATTGATTAGATTGTAAATTGTTGGGGAATGCTATAAATACTTTTGCTTATATAAAGGATAGGACTCTGCAGAGGTGCAACCTGAGCGTTATATAAGTTTTTACGAAGGGCAAATCTATATGAATTATGGGTTTGCATTTTTTTTAAAATCAGAATCTAGTACTGGGTTGTAGGGCTCCGCCCTCAAGCCAATTTCATTGGCTTTTCACCCGAGGTTTATCGCATTGATTTTCCAAAGGGCAAATATTGTTTATCATACATGCAAGTCCTTATTTAGCCTTAGTTGCTGATACTTTAATAGTGGTTATCAGTTGTTATTAAGTCTACCCATCTTTTTTGTAAGATTAAAATCCACTTTTGTTTTTGTAAAATTAAAGTCCACTTGGTGTGAAAAAGGGGTGGACTTTACTTTTTCATTTGAATTTTTTGTGCAGTTTTTTAGAAAAAGGTGTTGACAAGCCGGCTTAAATGTAGTATTATGTTCGAGCGCCAAAAAATACAGGATCCATTAGCTCAGTCGGTAGAGCACCTGGCTTTTAATCAGGGTGTCCGGAGTTCGAGTCTCCGATGGATCACCAACAGTGCAACTCCAACGAAACTCATGTTTCTTTGGAGTTTTTATATGCGTAATGATTGACAAGATCTCTTCTTTCAATTATACTTTACGCGAACATATTTGGGAGGATCTTATGAATCAGAATAATGATACAATAGTTAAACCATCTATTTTATCCGGTTTTCTTGAGCTGCTTCCAGAAGACCAGATAGTTTTCAACAATATGCTTGATACCATCAGGAGTACTTTCGAGAGCTATGGTTTTATTCCCATCGACACTCCGGTTATTGAGAAAGCCGAGGTGCTGCTTGCAAAAAGCGGTGGAGAAACTGAGAAACAGGTATACAGATTCAACAAGGGAGATAACGATCTGGCTCTTAGATTTGATCTGACGGTTCCTCTTGCAAGGTTTGTTGCTCAGCATTATGGAGTTCTTACGTTCCCCTTTAGAAGATATCACATAGGCAAGGTTTATCGTGGAGAACGTCCCCAAAAAGGGCGTTTCAGAGAGTTTTATCAATGTGATATTGACATTGTTGGAGACGAAAAGCTCAGTGTTGTCAATGATGCTGAAATTGTAAGTGTTATTCATTCTACATTCAAGAAGCTTGGTTTGGATGATTTTACAATCATGATAAACAACCGCAAGCTTTTGAATGGATTTTTTAAACATTATGGTATAAAGGACAATGTGGAAGTTTTAAGAATCATAGACAAGCTTGACAAGATAGGCTCTGACAACGTCAAAAAGGAACTTGTTGAGATAGGAATATCTGAAAATGTGGCTGATGACATACTGGAATTTACCAATCTTTGCGGAGATCCGGACAATGTGTTAACAGCACTAAAAAACATGAGTATGGAAAACGATGAATTTCCTTCCGGTTTGGAAGAGCTTGAAACCGTATGGTCATACATTAAGGCATTCGGTTTGGATTCCTCTGAGATTGAAATCAATTTAAAGATCGCAAGAGGCCTCGATTACTACACCGGTACTGTTTATGAGACCGTACTCAACCATCACAAGGAACTTGGAAGTGTGTGCTCAGGTGGAAGATATGACGATCTTGCATCAAACTACACAAAAAAGAAGCTTCCGGGTGTGGGAATATCTATCGGATTGTCAAGATTGTTTTATCAGCTTAGGGAAGCCAATGTAATTAGCGTAAGCGGCGTGAAAACACCTACCAGGATTCTGTTTGTCCCATTGGGAGATACAAGTGCTTATGCCATTAAGACAGCCAACTACATCAGGCAGATGGGTGTTAATACAGAAGTTTACTTGAATGAAGGTAAATTGGCAAAGAAATTGAATTATGCAAACAAGCTGGGAATCCCATATGTTGCGATAATAGGGGAGGATGAAGTCAGGAACAATATGGTTTGCATTAAGGACATGAACAGTGGAGAACAATCGGTTTATACAATTGATGAATTAACGGAGTTTGTAAAGAATATAATGTAACAGGAGAGGAAGAAGAATATGGTAAAGTCTTTTCAAGTTGATCATACCAACATGAAAGCACCTGATATCAGGATTGCAGAAGAAATACCTGTAGGAAGACAGAATAAAATAGTCAAATTCGATATTCGTTTTAAGAGACCATACAAGGATGACCCTATGTACCCTGCTACAATGCACAGCATTGAGCATATGATGGCAACAGCGATAAGGGAAATAAGTCAGGCTACAATAATAGATTTTTCTCCAATGGGATGCCGTACTGGTTTTTATCTTACAGTACTAAATCCACCGGAAAACTTTATTTCCAATGACATAAAAGGCGCCATGATTATCTCCTTGGATATGGATGAGGTTCCCGGTGCAGATAAAAAGTCCTGCGGCAACTGCTATTACCATGATATTGATGATGCAAAGCGCGAGCTTCTTGATTTCCTTGAATTTTACTATGGAATCAGGCTTATTTTAAGGTGATGATGAGTTGACATATTCAACGTATATATATACAATGTAGGTATAATTTTCAAGGGGGTAATTTAATGAAACATAGGAATTTTCTGTCGAATATATTTTCAGTGGTGTTGATTGTTTCGCTTATCGCTTTTCTATTTGTCATGCTAAAAGGCATGGATGATGGATTGGGTACTGCTATAAAATACATATCCCTGCCACTTGCAATTATCTCTGTTGCATGTATTGATATTGTTTTCCCAATTTTAGACAACAAGCAAAGATTGCGTGAGAACATTACTTTGAAAGTTCTGACCATTGTGAAAATCGTTTTGTTCATCGCTGCTTTTGTAGTTATCGGCTTGTATGTTACAAACATTATTCTCAGTGATAATGAGATGATTGCTCTTTCTGTATTTGTAGTTTTGTGCTTTGCACAGTTCGTTATCAACATCGATCCCAAAAAGCCAAGAGTAGCTGAAGTTTCTGAAGATGACGATGAAGATTATGATGATGATGAATACGAAGCAGAAGATGATACAGACGCGGAGTACGAGGAAACTGATACAGAGCAGGATGAATAGTTGAAGAATAAAAGATGCCCCCTTTTAAGGTGACATCTTTTTCTTTCGGTCTTAAGTCATTTTAGGCTAAGACCATTTTTTTTAGTTTTTTACTACAATGTAATGCTTTCCTGAACCTATGTTGTCAATAACAAAGAAACCTTTTTCGTATTTTTTGTCTGTTTCCATGCCATCAAGCAGCACATCGGATTCTTCTACCTTTGAGGGTATGAAAACCCTGGCTGTTGAATTTCCCGGAATTTTTGCATTTATGCATATTTCCGTTTTATTATCGGCATAAACATTAAGGTTGTATTCAATTTCAATATGCCCCTTGATTGTAGGCACTTTTATTTTTACATACTCTAGATCGCCTGGCTGCAGTTTAATATCAAAGGTTTTGAACCCGGGTGTGGTGGGTTTGATTCCAAACATGCCATATGCAATAGCATTGGCAGGAGCAGAACTCCAGGGGTGGGAGTATGTCATGTTTGGTTTGTTTGCTGGATCCCATGCTTCGGTGCAAATGGTGGCATTCAGTTTGTATATCATATGATACCAGCTTCTTGTCTTTCTACTTGTCAAAAGGTTCAGTGCTGTTTGGCCTGCATTTGCCATATAGCATGCGGCAAGGACGAAATGCGCACCGTATACGGATGTTGCCATGCCTCTTGTATCAATGAATTTAACTATTCTTTCCATTGTCTCTTCGTCTTTGACGACACCTAGTGCAAGGGGAAAAATATTTGCATGCTGGGATATGTGAGAAAGTTTGCGGCCGCTTTTGTCGAGTCCGTCAACAAACAGGCCGGTTTTCTCATCGATGAGGTGTTGGTACATGCCTTCTTGTATTTTTTCTGCATATTTTTTGTATTTTTCCACATCTTCACAAACCCCAAGAATCTTCGCTATTTGTGCAAGATCCTTGTATGCCTTGCAGTGAAAGGCATTAGTCACGGTGTTGTAATATGCATTGGAAAAGTCATAATTGTCTCTTTCTGACATTGGCCAGTCTACCAGGTTTGCGTTTTCGCTGTTGTTTTTTGTTGTGTTGAAAACAAGCCCCAATGATTCGTCGAAATAATTGTCAGGGTCGTTGTTTCCATCAGCTACTTTTGTTTTAAGTATGTCGTAATGGGCTTCAAGCAGTCCTTTGTCTCCAGTGTGCAGATAATCGTTTAGAGCCATCATTATGGTCATTTGTTTGTATTCAAACGGCCATGTCGGGCAGTGGACAAGATCTTCAATGGAGAAACGGGGAAGGGTGAAATTACGCATCAATGCGTACTGGGAAAGCTGGTTTATGTATGCGTCTCCTTCATAGTTTTTCCTTTCTCTAGTTTGACTGTCAACATACAAGTCCTGGCTTGTTGCGGCAATTGAGTATTTTACAAAATCATATATGTCGTTAAGAAGGCTGTTTGAGCTTTCGAAAGAGCTGTCATTTGCGTCATAATGCTGGCAGTAGGCAACACCCATTATGTTCCTGGTTGTGAGCTGAATGGGACAATTCTGGATGTTCACATATCTGAAGGCTTTCATTCCAAAGTTCTCAATTTCCTGATATCCTTCCTTCAGCGTCCAAAATTCTTCATATGTATTTGATGTCCTCATTTTATGGCGTACCTGGTTTTCATCTTCCAGTTCTTCACCATATAGTATTCTTATCGTTTGATTTGCATAGGATTTTGGAACATCAATTAAAAGTTTCAATCCTCCAATTACTTCTTTCCCAAGATCAATGAAGTATTCGTTTTCGCCGAGGTTGACGACGGATTGGGCATGTTTATAGAATCGGTCGACTTTTGTTGTATAAGTTGGATACAGTTGATGATTGAACTGTTTTTCTGCTGCGCATGTAAAGGAATCACTCTTAAAATTGGCTTTGTCAAAACCGAAAGGATATAGGTTGGCATTGATGTCTTCTGAAGGGTAGAAGTACAGTGCTGTACCTATGCTTCTAGTCATGCCGAACACATCTCTTGCATCCATAGCAAGCCATGTTTTATCGGTACCAATTCTTTCGACGGTGCCATCTGTGTAGGTGATGGTCAGCTGGCACATGTATACTTTGTCCTTTCTGGTAAACAGAATACTGCCTATGCAGTTCGTGCCTTTTTTAATCTCATCGGTTATGTCGTATGTATTGTAGAAATACTTGTTGTTGTGAGGTTTAACAGGTCCCTGCCCAATGAATTTTCCGTTTACTCTAAAATCAAATACATACTGTCTGGCAGTTACGGTGGAGGAGGCGAAAACTGATGCGATTGCAGATTCAACATCCTTGGTAATTGCAAATTCCTTTCTAATGAAAACCATATCTGCGTCGTTTTCACACCATATTGGTTTTGCTTTCCATTCTTTTATTAATGTTGTAAATTTTTGGGGGTCTGAAAACTCGCTTTGCTTGTTGTCCTTGTCAAATGTGCAGACTTTCCAATAATAAGTTTTGTCTGGCAAAAGAGCGTTTCCAGCATAAAATATATTTGAGGATTCATTTGAGTAAACAATTCCTGAATCCCATATGTTGCCATGATTGCTATTTATTTTTTCCTTGTTATCTGATATAATTATTCTGTAAGCCGTTTGATGATCGTTCTTTTTGGAACTGTCAAGAATCCATGAAAACTTTGGGTTCAAATCGACTCCCAATGGGCATGGACTTAGATTGATCAGCAACCCGTAGGGTTTGTTAAAATTATCTATTGATTTCATTGCCTGGATCCTTGCTTGTATTGTTAATGGATGAATTTTAGCATACTATTGTTAGTATTTCAACAATATGCTATACTATTTGGAAAATTAAGACGGAGGAGTGTTTGATGAATTACTCAGCTGAAAGAATAAATCAATTTATACGTGAAAATAGATTTGAGGAATTGATTGCAATATCTGAACAAAGGCACAGGAAGCAGTTCGAAGAACTTCGTGAGATGATAAGAATTGCCAACAAGGATGTGCAGCATGAAAAAGTAACCGAGGCTGTATTGATAACAGGTCCTTCATCCTCGGGCAAGACTACCTTTGCCCATTTGGTGGCGGAGATGCTAAGTGAGGATGGATATGACTGTACGGTAATATCTTTCGACAATTACTACAAGGATAGGGCTGAAATACAGAAAATGCATCTGGAAAATGGTTTTGTGCCTTCGGAAGACAACGACTATGATTATGAGACACTGGATGCATTTGATGTTGAGTTTTTCAAGAAGCAGATGAACGAGTACCTGTCTGGCAAAGAGATAGTGCTCCCAAAGTATGATTTCACCTCAGGTAAAAGAGTGCCTGGAGATATAGTTCTTAAGCCAACGGAAAAGGATATGTTGATAATTGAGGGCATTCATGCGTTGAATCCTGCCTTGAGAACCGGAGTGGAGTTCATGTTCAGCTTCAACGTGTACATTTGTCCTTTTGATTTCTTTGGTGCGGATCAGAATGAAAAGGTTATCAGACCGCAGGAGCTGAGGTTTATGAGAAGAGCAGTAAGAGACAGCGTGAAAAGGGGAGCAACTTTAAGAAGAACCATGGAAATGTGGCCGAATGTAAGGCGGGGTGAAGAGAAGTTTATCAAGCCAATGAAGGCATATACAGACTTCTTTTTCAACTCGTCTCTGGAGTATGAAATTGCGTATCTTAAGAAGAGAATATTTGAGATGCGTGAAGAGCTGGATGAAGATGGAAAGAAAATGCTGGTGAAGTTTGTGCCAATCAGAACCCTTGAATACTTTGAAGGGATTGACGGTTTTGAAATACCTGAAAAATCAATCTTCAACGAGTTCTATATCAAGTAAACTCGGTTGACATTACAAGCTTTTTAAGGTAACATTAGCATAGGCTTAATAGTTATTAAGTTAGTATTATTACTAGGAGGAATGTCATGAAAACTAAAGCAGTAAGATTATACGGTAAGAAGGACTTGAGACTTGAAGAGTTTGAACTACCGGCATTGAAAGACGACGAAATATTAGCCCGTGTTATATCTGACAGTATTTGTATGTCAACATACAAGGCAGCTATACAAGGAGCAGATCATAAACGTGTGCCCGATAATGTTCATGAAAACCCAATAATTGTCGGACATGAATTCTGTGGAGAAATATTGGAGGTAGGAGCAAAATGGCAGGACAAATTCAAGGTTGGCCAGAAGTTTACCATTCAGCCTGCTTTGAACTACAAAGGATCATTGGACGCTCCAGGATACTCATATCCATATATCGGTGGTTCTGCAACCTATATCATTATTCCAAACGAGGTTATGGAAACCGATAACCTTCTGGTGTACAATGGAGAAGGATACTTTGCGGGAAGTGCTGCTGAACCCATGTCCTGCGTTGTTGGAACATTCCATGCAATGTACCACACCACCAGCGGAAGCTACGAGCACAAGATGGATAT
>JAAYLF010000005.1 GCA_012522035.1 Clostridiaceae bacterium | reverse complement strand
CTGTGAATATGTTTGACGGCTTCTGCATGCACGGTTATGATATCCGCTCCGGCTTCGTAATAGTGTTCCAGATATTGTTCTGCATTGTCTATCATTAGATGGACGTCAAAGGGCAGTTTGGTTATCTTCCTTATGGACTTTATTACTGGCAGGCCTATGGTGAGGTTTGGTACGTAATGACCATCCATCACGTCAATATGGACCATGTCCGCTCCAGCTTCCTCTATCTTCCTTATTTCATCCCCCAATATGGCAAAATCCGCAGATAGTATGGAGGGTGCAATTTTAATCATACAATCATCCTTTCATTAGCTATTTGTACTTGTTGAGCTCCTTTTCCCTAAGCTCTTCATAAATGTATTTGTATCGGTCATACCTTCCTTCAGGAAACAGACCTTTTTCAATCAGCTCCTCCACCATGCATCCAACCTCTTTGGTATGGCTGCAGTCCTGGAATTTGCAAAAAGTTTTTCCATTCAGTTCCGGATAGTATTTCTGCAGCTCAATCGGTTCTAGATCGTCCAGCTCATACATGCTGAAACCAGGTGAATCTATAACATAACCTTCCATTTCTTTTAGTGAAAACATTTCCGAATGCCTTGTGGTATGTTTACCTCTTTTTGTCTTGTCGCTAATATCTCCCGTCTCCATGACTTGTGTCTCAAGAATGCTGTTAAGTATTGTAGACTTGCCCACACCTGACTGGCCGCACATTACAGTTATCTTGTCCTTCAAAAGGCATTTAAGTGCATCGATGCCTTCTCCAGTAACAGCACAGGTAATGGCAATGTTTTCAAGAGCATTTTTGTATTCTTCACGTATTTTTTCGCATGCAAGCCTGTCCTGGTCCGCCTTGTTTATTACAAGAAGGGGTTCTATCTCCTTGTACAAGGCAGTAACAATGAGCCTGTCTATTAAAAGAAAATCAGGCTTTGGGAAAATTGGAGATATTACTATTGCCAGCTGATCCACATTGGCAACATTGGGGCGAACGAGCTTGTTTTTTCTTTCAAAAACCTCGTCAATGACCGCCTCCATCTTTTCTTCATCTATTTCCGAAATCTCAACATAATCCCCTATAACAGGAGATAATGCTTCCTTTCTGAATATTCCTCTTGCCCTGCAGACGTATGATTTTCCATCTTTCCTTACAGTATACAGACCTCCGACTCCCTTTACAATTACCGCATCTCTCATACGTGTTGTTCCATGTAAGGATTTCTGTTAAGTCTGATTACGACCTTTGTCTTTCCTCTAAAAGACTTTGGCACCTTGTATTTTATCGGGAAGTCGGATTCATCAAAATAGCCGTCTACCAGGATAGAGAGAAGTCCATCTGCAGGTGTGCTTTCAATTCTGACATGCACTCTACCTGATGCAACACCATAAGGATAAAGCAGGATACACTCCTCATACTCCCTCAGGCTCTCAAAATCATAGAAATACAAATCAACAAACTCGTACTCATTCAAAGTAGTACCAGGAGCAGGATACTGATACACCACCTTGTCCGATGCATAAAGCCTGCCAGGATCCTTGGTGGGCGTCGGCTCCGGAGTCGGTTCTGTTGGTTCCGGTGTACCTTCCGTTGGTTCCGGAGTATTGAACAACTCGTAATACTCCTCTTCATACGTAGATGAAGGAGTGGGTGTTTCCTCTTCCGTTCCAGGAGGAGTTGGAGTTGGTGTTGATGAAGGCTCCTCCGTTTCAGGAACCTCGGGTGTTGGCGTTTCAGTTCCCACACGAGCGGTTGGTGTGGGAGTTGGAGTTGGGGTTGGTGCAGGCGTGTAATCAGGGAACAAATCCGTTATGTCTGAATCAGGGAATGGATATACCCTTCCGGTTTTCAGATTAAGCCTCTCCAGCTCCTGTATGGCTTCTTCAAGGGTAAGGCCTATTAAGTTTGGCACAGTAACCTTCTTGCTCATAATACCAATGCTCTTGTATAGAATAACTGTATCTCCAGGGGATACAATAGCATTGGCTGCAGGAGAAGTACGGACAATCTTGCCAGCTTCCACCGAGTTGCTGGTAACTTCCCTGATTTCCGTTTTCACACCTTTTGATTCAAGCGCCTGTTCCACAAGTCTGTAATCTTCGTTTTTATAGTCTTCAAGAACAAAATCTCCTTCTCCTCCTGATACCTCGATTTGCAGCTTGTCGCCCTTCTTGATGGACGTTCCTGCCTCCACATTCTGTGAGACGATATATCCGGAAGGAAGGATGTCGTCATTTACAATATTCTGTACCACATTTATCCCATATTCCTTAAGTATGGGTACAACATCATCGGCACGCAGTCCGACATAATTCTCTATAACATACCTTTCAGAAACCAGTCCGTTAATATTTGCATTCATTCTGCTGGTAAGACCCGCAATGAAAATGAGAGCAACAATGCCCGCAAGGATTGAAATGATGTACGTGATGGTTTTCATTGTCACGTTTCTTACAATCTCTGCGGTATTAACATAAGGATATTCCGGCTCGGCGACCGTTTCTTCAACCTCTTCAACTTCTTTTACTGCACTTTCCATCAGTACCGTTTCAACCGGCTCGTAGGAAAGTCCATCTTCCTCCTCCAGGAAGGAATGATGAGGATTTTCAATAACCTTGTACAGCCTTGACAGCATGTCTCTTGCAGATTGGAACCTTTTTCCCGGATCCTTTCTTGTGGCCATGACTATAAGGTCGTTGACACCTTTGGGTATTTCCGGGTCCACTTCTTTTGGAGGAATTATCTTTCCATCCAGATGTTTCAGTGCGATTGAAATATGGGAATCGCCATCAAAAGGCACCACTCCGGTTATGAGTTCGTACAATGTAATTCCTATGGAGTAGATGTCGGAACGTTCATCTACAAAACCGCCTCTTGCCTGTTCGGGGGACAGGTAGTGTACACTGCCCGCACTGTTGTCGTTTGCCTGTATCGTAGAATTGCTTACCGCCCTTGCTATGCCAAAGTCGGTTAGCTTTATTACAGAAGAATCCGACACCATTATATTCATGGGCTTTATATCCCTGTGTATTATCTGTTTTTCATGGGCATGATCCACAGCTTCAAGAATCTGTTTTGCTATAACCAAGGTGTCCTGCCATGATATGTACTGCATGGCGTCGATATAGTCTTTTAATGTGACCCCGTCCACGTATTCCATTACAATGTATATTACGTTGCCATCCTGCCCTATATCCTTTACGGATACAATATTGGGATGATTCAGCTTCATGGCAGCTTCTGCTTCCTTTCTGAACCGCCTTATGAACTCCTCATCCTGGGCATATTCCTCCTTCAATATTTTAATGGCAACAGTTTCCCCGGTCCTGACATCCTCTCCCTTGAACACAATGGCAGTTCCGCCAAGACCGATTCTTTCAATCAATCTATATTTTTTGTTTAGCATGAAACCCTCAATAGAGTTGTTCATCACTTACCTCCATTTTTACAGGCGGACTACAATAATGGTTATATTGTCGTTTCCGCCGTTTATCTTTGCCTCATTAATGAGGTTGTCACAAATCTCCTCGGGAGATTCGTACTTGCTCGCAATTTTATATATCATCTCGTCACTTACCATGGAATTGAGACCGTCCGAGCACATTATTAAAAGATCCCCTTCTTTATACGTAAGTTCGAAAGTATCCACTGCAATTTCGGGTGCAACCCCCAAAGCCCTCGTAATTATGTTTCTGTCAGGGTGTTCCTTGGCCAAATCCCTGTCAAGAAGGCCGTTCCTTATTAAATACTCGATATATGAATGATCGATGGTTAGCTGCTTTCTTTCGCTGTCGGATAGAAAATATGCACGACTGTCACCGACATTGGCAACAATGATGTAATTAGGAGTTATTATGGAGATTACAGATGTTGTTCCCATTCCGGCATAATTGTAATTATCATTGGACGCATCATATATTGCACAGTTGATTTCCTTGAGCGTGTTGATTGCAAAGTTCCTAACTGATCTTTTTGATTTGCTGCCCTTGTATTTTCTTGCAGCATCAAGAAACCTCTCTACGGCCATGCTGCTTGCCACTTCGCCGGCATTATATCCTCCCATACCATCAGCAATGATGAAGAAAGACATTTCGCTCTCATCACATATATACCAACCGTAACAGTCCTCATTTGACAGCCTTTTGTGGCCAATATCGCTTTTTCCGTAGTAAACCATATGTCACACCTTTGTCCTTCTAAGCTGCCCGCAAGCAGCCTCAATATCAGGACCAAGTTCCCTCCTAACAGTTACTGATATGCCGCTTAGGCTCAGTATTTTCTCAAACTTCCTTATATTCTCATCCCTGCTTCTTTCATATCTGCTGGTTTTATCTTGTTTACCGGTATCAGGTTGACATGACAAAGCATGCCCTTTACAAGTCTGACCAAATCTTCAGCATGTCTTTCTGTATCATTCACCCCGGATATCATAGCATATTCAAATGTAATTCGTCTACCTGTTTTTTCAACATATTTCCTGCATGCATCCATTAGCTTGGCAATCGGATACTTTATGTTTATAGGCATCATCTCTTTTCTTTCCTCGTCATACGGTGAATGCAGTGATACCGACAAGGTAACAGGCAGATTTTCCTCCGCTAGTCTTTCGATTCCAGGAATCAATCCACAGGTGGACAGGGAGATTTTTCTTAAACTAATTCCAAGCCCGTCTCCTGCCTCTTTAATAAATTTGACTACATTTTCATAATTGTCCAAGGGTTCTCCAATACCCATGATGACAACATTGCCAACCCTCACACCTGCGTCCGTCTGCATGGTTAGTATCTGTGAAATCATCTCTCCCGATGTAAGGTTTCTCTCAAAGGAAAGACCGGTGGATGCACAAAACCTGCATCCCATTTTGCAGCCAACCTGCGAGGATATGCAGGCAGAGTAGCCGTATTTGTACTTCATGAGAACGCTTTCAATTACATTCCCATCTCCCAGATCAAAAAGATACTTTTTCGTTCCATCAATATTTGACTCCAGCTTCCTTACTACCTCAAGCCTTCCAGTATGAGCAACCTTGTCAAGCTGCTGCCTTGTTTCAACCGGAAGATCCGTCATCTTGAAAAAATCAAAAACACCTTTGTATATATTCTTCCTTATCTGGGCTGCCCTGTATTTGGGAAGGCCCAGGCCAGACACGTATTCTTTTAGTTCATCCAAAGTAAAATCCAGAAGGTTTGTCTTTTTCACACTTTCACCTTCAACTTAATATTGTTCCAGGCGGCATGGGGTGTCCGTTGTTGTAATCCCAGACATGCATTCTCTTTGCATTCTCTCCCTGCACCTCAATGATTTTGACAACACCAAAGCCCGTTTTCACCAGTGCACCTGTTTGGTCAATCTCCACTACTTCTCCAGCTCTTGCATTTTCCGCATCTCCGTCAACAAGAGCCGTCTTCCATATCTTAAGCTTCTTGCCATTCACAAAGCAGTAACTGCCTGGAAACGGATTTGTGCCTCTAACAAGATTATGCACATCCAAAGCGGACTTGTTAAAATCTATTCTTCCTGTCTCCCTTGTAATCATGGGAGCGTAACTTGCTTCATCATGGTTTTGGGGTGTCCTTTTCAGAGTGCCCTCCACAAGCCTGTCAAGCGTTTCTAGAATAACCATACTGCCAAGTTCAGCAAGAACATCATGCAGTTCACCCATGGTCATGTCAATGGGTATGTCAACCTTTCTCGCAAGAAGAATATCCCCCGTATCCATGCCCACATCCGTCATCATGGTGGTGATTCCAGTTTCCTTTTCACCATTTATGATGCAGTGCCAAAGAGGAGACGGTCCCCTGTATTTTGGCAAAAGGGATGCATGTATGTTTATGCACCCATGCTTCGGTATCGAGAGTATGTTCTCTGGCAGAATCTTTCCATAAGCACATGTCACAAAAACATCCGCACCATAGGATGCCAATGTATCGTGAAACTCCTTTGTCTTCACACTCTCAGGCTGCAGAACATCAATCCCTTTGCTTTCTGCATACACCTTTGTGCACGGACTTGCAACTTTTCCTCCCCTGCCTTTGGGCTTGTCCGGGTTTGTGACAACACAAACCACATCATGGTGCACATCCAAAGCTTTCAAGGAAGGCAGGGCAAACTCAGGAGTGCCCATGAATACAATCTTAAGTCTTTTGTTCATCAATCACTCATCCTCGTCAGACAGCTCTTCATCATCTTCAAGTCTGGCAAATTCATATGCCTTGTCTTTGTAAAGAATGCCATCCAAATGGTCAAGCTCATGACTCAATATGTTGGCAAGCATTCCGGTGGCCTTAATCTCAATCTCTTCTCCATTTTCGTTCAATGCCTTGACATGTATCTCGGCTGGCCTTTTTACATAACCATAATATCCTGGAATGCTGAGACATCCTTCCCTTGATTCCTGCTCTCCGATTTCGCTGACTATATATGGATTTATCAGTGCATATTTTGCACCGTTGTAATCATCTATTACCACTATTCTGCGAACAATCCCGATTTGAGGCGCCGCAAGACCGACTCCATTCAAGTCATACATCGTGTCAAACATGTCGTCTATAAGTCTTTTTATTCTTGGGCTTATCTCGTTTACCTTCTTGCACTTGACCCTGAGTACGGGATCGCCTTCATATCTTACCTGCCTAATTGCCATAATTCTCTTCCTTTTTGCTAAAATTTTTATTTGGTTTTGTCAATATATATTACCATATACGACATCTGTTTTCAATTCTATATCATAAACCTGGGATTTATGTCATACATCATGCTTATGTCGTTCTTCATATACTTGTTGCTCTTCCTGATTTCCTCCAAATATTGTCTAAACAAGGCAACCAGCAAATCCCGGTCGGCACATTTTACAATAATGCGCCATCTGTATTTGTTGTTTATCTTTGGAATACCACTCCTGGTAGGACCCAATACCTCGATCCTTTTGCCCTTCGCAAAATCTGCCAGCACCTTTCTGTGCAATGCGGCCAGGTCGTAAACTTCCTTGTCTTTCACTCCGCTGAACCTCACTGCCCCTATTTCACAAAACGGAGGATACCAAAGCTTCTGTCTTACCAATATTTCATTTCTATAAAAATCCTCATATTCTCCATGGGCGGCACAATCTATTGCATAGTCATCTATGTTGTACGCTTGAATTATTACCCTGCCAGGTAGTTCATCCCTGCCAGCACGCCCGGAAACTTGCGTCAACAGCTGGTACGCTTTCTCCTGTGCCCTGTAATCCTGAAGATTAATAAGGGAATCGGCATTAATAACTCCTACAAGGGTTACCAGCGGAAAGTCATGACCTTTTGCAATCATCTGCGTTCCAACCAAAAAGTCAGCCCTTTCATCCCTAAACTTCTGTATCATCATCGCATGCCCGTCCTTGATGGATGTAGTGTCCGTATCCATCCTTACAACAGTGCACCCAGGGAACTGTTTTTTAAGCACCTCTTCAACTTTTTCCGTACCAATTCCCCTTCCAACAAATGAAACACTCTTGCAGTTGGGGCATGTTTTGGGAGCAGGTGCGGTATTTCCGCAGTAATGGCATACAATCCTGTCCTGCTTAAGATGAAGCGTCATTGGTATGTTGCAATGCCTGCATTTCATGGTCTTTCCACAGCTCAGACACTGCATGTTTCTTGAAAAACCCCTTCTATTAATGAAAAGAACCGTCTGTTCCTCAGCTTCAAGATTCTTTTTCATCTCCATCAGCAGTCTTTGAGAAAAAATGTTCTCGCCAAGGCCCATTTCCTTTCGCATGTCAACTATCTCCACCGGAGGAAGCAGCGACAATTCCTTTGCTCTCTGCTTGAGAGTGAACAAATGCACGTCTCCCTTTACCGCCCTGTAATATGTACTGACATTAGGCGTGGCAGAACCATATACAACGATGGAGCCATCCATTTTTGCCCTCATCACACAGACCTCATGGGCAAGATACCTCGGAGCCAAATCATCAGACTTGTATGTGTCTTCCTGTTCTTCATCTATTATGAAAAGAGATACAGTGTCAAACGGAGCAAAAACACAGCTCCTTGCACCAACTGCCACGGACACTTCTCCCCTTCTTATTCTTTTCCACTCCAGATTTCTTTCGTTATCGGTCAGCCTTGAGTGAAGTATTGCCACCTTGTTTCCAAACCTGGAAGTAAGCCTTCCCACCATCTGTGGTGTAAGGGATATCTCAGGCACCAATAGTATGGAGTTGCCTCCTTTTTCCATAGCCTTGGCTATGAGCTGCATGTAGACTTCCGTCTTTCCACTGCCAGTAATTCCATGCAGCAGCACTTCCGCAAACTCTCCCTTTTCCATCATCCTGCAAACTTCCTCATACACTGCTTTCTGTTCGCTGTTAAGAACCAAAGGACTGGATGTAATCTCAATATGTTTTGCTCTTTCTTCCTCCAAAACATGTACCTGGTATACAACAATGTGTCCCTTGTCCCTCAGCTTGTTTATTATGTAGCTGCTTGCCTGTGTCGCATTCATAAGCTCGCTTGTCAGCACAGGCCCTTCATAAAGGGCTTCCAACACCTTTATGTATTTGATATTCCTAAACTCTCCTGAATCGATAAGTTTCTTTGTTTCTTCCATGCTTCTTGCCAATTTGGCCGCATTCTGCATTCTTCCCTTCTTCCCTTCAGGAGGTATCATGCACCTTGCCGCCTCTCCAATTGTGCAGAGATACACCTCATGCATTTTCTTTGCCAGGAGCATTTCTTTTTTTGTCAGTGGCTCGATATCTGAAACAGAAAGTATTTCCTTTAGCTTAAAACCACCTGTATAGTTCTCTTGAAGATCCCAGACAAGAGCTGTGGTTTTTCTGTCGCCTTTGCCAAAAGGCACGGTGACAAACACACCTTCAGACACATCATCCACAAGGTGTGTTGGTATAATATAACTGTATTTGTTATCAAATATGAAGTTGCTATCAAGAAGGTATACGTTTGCTATCATGTTTCTCCCCAATTAAAAAGGCGGTACGCATAAATATGAGTATCCGCCGTTTTTTATACAATATTCCTTTCAATTAATGATTTAAACAACATATTCCTTGATAAATTCAGGAATATTGTTTTCATCTCCATTAATACTCATATAGAAATTGACTTCATGTTCTTTGGAAATCTTTGATACGCCTTCGAAAAACTTTTTTAACGAATCCGCGTCCTGGTGAACAATATACGTAAGTCCATCTATGAAAATTGTTTCTATGTCATAATTCTGGGAAACCACACCGCACAGAAAACCTAGAAATGCTTCAGAACCGTAAACTGGATAATCGAGAATGTTGATAAATCTGATTTTGTGAGACAGTTTTATGAGCAGCTCGTTGCTGTCATCAATGAACACAACAACTCCGGAACTTTCCCTGGCAAGAGTGTTTGCATCTTCCAACATCTTCTTGGTCTTGCCCGTTCCTTTACTGCCATAGAGTACCTTAACCATAATAGCATCCCTCCGATATTTTTCTATACTCATATTCTACTATATTAACAAAAATTATTCAAGAAAATTATCTGGCCTCGAAGATATTAATTCCACCCGGGAAACAGACACCTCATAAGCCACCCTCGTTTCCACTTCTCCTGAAGGCAGCACTTTCTCATATTCCCTGCTCTGCATTCTTCCAAAAATCCTAATATTGTCCCCTACGGATAAATTCTTGGCAAATCTTGCATTTCTTCCCCAAAGAATACAAGGTATGTAATCGGAACGATTGTATGGACGGTTTACCGCAAGCAAAATATCGGCTATTTCACGGTTAAAGGGAGTGACTCTGTAAACCGGCTGTTTGCAGATAAAACCATTCAATTCTATCTGATTCACATCCGGCTTATCCGGTTTTGCATCAGCAATATTGATATCCTTTACGAATAAGGTAAGCATCAACCTGGATTCCCCGTCCGCTATGTTGTATGATCTAAACTGGCCGTTCACTTCCACATATTTACCCTTTTGAAGTTTTTCCATAGGTACAATTCTTTCGGAAATTGTGACTGGTATTGTATCATAACTTTTGCTCAATCTCATCACGTCAACATAAAAATTGTAAAACGACTCTCCATAAATCTTATGACTGTATTCCAGTTCGGAGGAAATTATACCTGATATTGACGCAACATTATTCTCTGCAAGTTCAGCTGACACAAAAAAACTCCCTTCTCTGTTGTATTTAAACAAGTTTTTTCCTTTGGCGACTTCCATTATATACAATAATAAATGTTAATGCAATTACTTTTTAACCTCTTTTGCCTCTCTGGATACCCTGGTGGTCTATGTAGTAATCCGTCTTGTATATAAGCTCTGAAACCTTGACGAAAACATAGCCTTCATTCTTCAAATGCCTGATGATAACCGGCAGGACATCCTTTGTATGTTTTGTGTCATTATGGAAAAGGAGAATACTGCCGGATCTGGTTCTTCCAGTAACCCTGTCTATTATGTTCTGGGCAGTCATCGAATCCTTCCAATCTATGCTGTCAACCGTCCATTTTATGGTATACAACCCTTTCCTCTGGGTAAGCTTTAAAAGCTCCTCCGTATGGTCTCCTGAAGGAGCCCTGTATAATACCGGTCTGTATCCTACAATTTTCTCAATCGCATCATTTGCCTTGTCTATCTCTTCCTCCATCTGTTTCACAGTTATTCTGGAGGGCAGCTTGTGGGAGTATGAATGATTTCCTATTTCATGCCCTCTGTCATGTATCAGTTTGAGCATTTCAGGATTCTTCTCCGCCCATATTCCAAGAACAAAGAATGTAGCCTTTATCTGTTCCCTGTCCAGAATATCAAGTATGTCAGGGATGTCGTCAGCACCCCAGGCACAATTGATTGTGAGGGAGATTCTCATATTGTCATCATCCGTGCCGTATATTGGCAACAGGGTTTCCTTTGCCATTTCCACACGTTCCTTTATAATTGACACAAAAGCCAGCGATATTACAATAACCAGAACAAGGAAAACAACCAAAAACTGCCTGCCGTGTTTTATGTATATCAGTTTCATACACAAGCTCCAAAACCTTGTTTGCTTAATATTACGCAAAACACAATGGATTTATGTCAAACAATATGGCGGGCAATGCCCGCCATATTGCTTCTATTTATGATATTCCAAGACTTATCGTATCCAGTCTCTTCATATTTTCCTTCATGTCTACTGAGTATATCGGCACACCCGGTGCCATGGTCATTAACTGTTCCAAAAACGACCCTGCTCCCAAATTGCCAGGGAGACCGGTCACCATAATCATTGGTTTGAATCTTTTAATAGTATCGTGCGCCGCCTCATACATGTCGTCTGAGTATACAACTGTAAGTTCGGCATCCGCACTGTTTGCTGCTTCACTAAGTTTTTTAAGGTCGCTTGCGCGATTGTTCCAATCGCCCTTGATGCTTCCCTGTATGCTTACAATTACAAGTTCCACCTTGTTATCATCAGCCAGCTTTCTTCCTGCACTGACGATACTTTGGCACGCATCAGGATTGGTTACCCAAACCAATACGGTTTTCTTCCTATCTTGTTTTCTTGTCTTCATCGACACTTTCCTTTCTTTATGATTTTAAAGGTTCAATTTAAATCAAATCGCCTCCTTATGAGTTTTACGTCTCTCACTATTCCCAGTATAGCATATCCAACACCAATTTTCAATCAAAAATCAGGAATTGATATTGTTGACTTATAAATTTTTATGTAATATTATTTTATCTAACAAGCTTAAGGAAGGGATAACATGATAACTCCAAATGAAAAAATATTGAGTCAGTTTGCTTTTAGCGGCAAGCACATAATCACCGAGCCAATAATTGCAGGTCATATCAATAATACTTTTCTGGTTACATACGACAAAGCCAAGTATACACTGCAGCGCATCAACACAAATGTTTTCAAGGATCCTTACAAGTTAATGAGCAACATTCAAGGGGTAACAAAACACATATACAAGAAAATGGAAGAATTAGGTTGCGACCCGGAGAGAGCGACATTGAAGGTTGTGGAAACCATTGATGGACAACCTTTGTACAAGGACGACAACGGACATTTCTGGAGAGCCTATGTGTACATTGACGATGCAAAGGCTTATGACATTGTTGAAAACCCAGAGCTTTTCTACGAGGCAGGAGTCATACTTGGAAAATTCCAAAAACTTTTGGAAGACTATCCTATTGAATCACTTCATGAGACAATACCTGATTTTCACAACACACCAAAAAGATTTGAAAATTTCTTAAAAGCCCTTGAGAAAAACGCATCAGGCAGAGCTCATGAGTGCAAGGAAGAAATAGAGTTTGTTCTTTCCAGGGAAAAATACTGCCCCATAATTGTCGACCTGATGAATGAGGAAAGAATACCAAAAAGAGTTACACACAATGACACAAAGCTGAATAATGTCCTTATCGACAACAAGACAAACAAGGCAATCTGTATTGTCGACCTGGACACAGTAATGCCGGGCTCTGTACTTTACGACTTTGGTGACATCTTACGATTTGGATCAAGTTCAGCCCCTGAAGACGAAAAGGACTTTGACAAGATATATATGGTTACTGAACTGTTCGAAGCGTACGCAGATGGCTACCTGAGCCAGGTCAAATCATCCCTTACAAAAGACGAAATAGACAACCTTGCCATGTCCGCCATAATTATCACATTGGAAATTGGAATGCGCTTTTTGACCGACCATTTGGACGGAGATGTTTACTTCCAGATTCACAGGGAAAACCACAACCTCGACAGGGCAAGAACCCAGTTCAAGCTTGTAGCGGATATGGAGTCAAAATACGATAAAATGGTGGAGATTATAAACAGAATAGCTAGCAAGTATTAGAAAGCCGTTGCATTATGCAACGGCTTTCCTTTACATCATCACATCTATTCCCATATCTCGTAAATACATCTTTAAATCCATAATTTCAATTTCCTTGAAATGAAACAAAGACGCAGCCAACACGCCACTTGCTTTTCCTTGCTTGATTACTTCATAGAAATGTTCCTTCCTGCCAGCACCCCCGGAAGCAATAACGGGTATGCTTACATTTTCAGCAACAAGTCTTGTAAGTTCTACATCATATCCGTTTTTCGTTCCGTCTCTATCCATGCTTGTAAGGAGGATTTCTCCAGCGCCAAGCTCTTGCACTTTTTTTGCCCACTCAACCACATCAACACCGGTGTTTGTTTTTCCTCCGTTTATCATTGTATCGTAGCCTGTTCCGTCTTCCCTTTTCTTTGCATCAATTGCAGCCACAATACACTGCCTTCCAAACCTTTCAGCACACTCCTTGATAATATTGGGGTTCTTGAATGCCGCAGTGTTTATTGCCACCTTGTCAGCTCCCTGCCTGATAACCTCCTTTACATCCTCCACGGTACGGATGCCTCCACCTACTGTGAATGGTATGTCCACATTTTCTGAAACTTTTCTTACCATGTCCAAGTGAGTCTTTCTGTGCTCGGTGGTTGCCGTTATGTCGAGAAAAACAAGTTCGTCCGCACCGGCTTTTGAATAGGCTCTTCCTACCAGTACAGGATCACCTGCATCAATCAGATTCTCAAAGTTTATACCTTTTACTACTCTTCCCCTGTTAACATCAAGACAGGGTATCACACTTATCTGCATGGGCTTTTGGCTCCTTTTTAAAAAAGTTTACCCCTTTAGTATAGCAAAGCGTTCATTTTTAGTAAAGAAGGTTTACAGGAGAAGAAAGATATAATATACTTTAGTATAAGAAATATGGAGGGGTTGTTTATGTCCAGAAAAGAATTGAATGAAATAGAAATATACGAAAAGAAAAGAAAGATAAAGCTGATAATCTTCCCTTTGTTGGTAATATTGATAACACCAATAATTATTTTTGTTTCTTCCCGCATGACCACTCTATCCGAGCAGCTTAATGTCAAACTGCCCCACACAATGATAATATACAGGGCAAGGGATCAAAGAAGCCGGGAAGTTTTTGACCAAAACGCACTAAAAGACATTACAAGAATGCTCAACCTGATGCCAAAAGAAAGGGTTCACGATCAGAGAAATGTATACATGGATTACGAAAACGCATACTACCTTACACTTCAATTTGAAGATGAATACGGTTACGACTATACAGAGCAGTATCTCATTTCCGGTACATACATGAGCGTATCCAAGGATGGAGTTACGGAGCTATACAAAATCAAATCAAAAGATGATGTAGACAAACTCTTAAGTACAATAAACACCGTTCTGAGACCAAGAAGAGAACGAGGAGATTGGTCTCGAAACTAGATATTTTCTTTGATACAAGGTATAATAGAGGTTAAATTTCATATCAACAAGGAGAATCAGTATGCACAGAATTCTTGAACTTTTGGAAAACAACAGCAATCTGACCCCTGAAGACATAGCTGTTATGATTGACAAAACCCCTGAAGAAGTAAGGGAAGCAATAAGTCAGTATGAGAAGGAAGGCGTCATTGTCGGCAAAAAAACCATCATCAACTGGCAAAAAGCAGACAAGGACCTTGTCACAGCATTTATAGAAGTAAAATGCACACCGCAGTACGGAAGAGGTTTTGACCAGATTGCAGAACGCTTCTACCAGTATGAGCAGGTCAAATCCGTTTATTTAATGTCGGGTGCATACGATCTTGCTCTGATTGTTGAAGGCAATTCACTTACTGAAGTTGCATCCTTCGTATCGGGCAAACTTGCTCCCATGGACACCGTCATAAGTACGTGTACCCACTTTGTACTTAAGAAATACAAGGACAACGGAGTCATGCTTGAAACGCCCCCGAAAGATGAAAGACAGGTGATGGCGTTTTGAAATTCTCCCCAAAAAAACAGATAAATTCAGTTGTTGCGAATCTACCGCCATCAGGCATTCGCAAACTTTTTGATATTGCTTCTGGCATGGATGGTGTAATCTCTCTGGGAATAGGAGAACCGGACTTCATAACTCCCTGGCATATTCGCAATGCCGGTATCATGTCCTTGGAAAAAGGAAGGACCCAGTACACTTCCAACGCAGGTCTTGTGGAACTCAAGCAGGAAGTCGCAAACTACATGAAGAGGCGCTTCGACCTGTCATATGAACCAAACAACCAGGTTTTGATTACTGTAGGCGGAAGTGAGGCCATTGATCTGGCAATCCGCGCAATTGTGGAACCAGGTGATGAGGTTCTGATTCCCATCCCCTGTTTTGTCTGCTATGATCCCATAACAAGGCTTGCAGGAGGAGTTCCTGTTCTTCTGGAAACAAAAGCGGAAGACAACTTCAAACTTACGCCCGAGCTACTTAAAAAGAACGTCACAGACAAAACAAAAGCTCTGATTCTGCCCTTTCCCAACAATCCCACAGGAGCAATAATGGACAGGAAAGACCTTGAGGCAATAGCAGAGGTTTTGCGCGATACGAATATAATGATAATATCGGATGAGATATATGCCGAACTTACATACACCGATGAGAGGCATGTATCCATTGCCGAAATAGACGGCATGTATGACAGGACTGTTGTAATAAACGGGTTTTCAAAAGCCTATGCCATGACCGGCTGGCGTCTTGGATTTGCCTGTGGACATCCTGATGTAATCGGGCCAATGATAAAAATACACCAGTACGCTATAATGTGTGCTCCAACTACAAGCCAGTACGCTGCAATAGAAGCACTAAGGTTTGGTGACAAGGATATCGAAGACATGAAGACCGAATACAATTACAGAAGAAAACTCATTGTTAACGGCTTCAACAAAATGGGACTTGACTGTTTTGAGCCAATGGGAGCATTCTACTGCTTTCCAAGCATAAAGAGAACCGGTCTTTCATCTGAAGAATTCTGTGAAAAGCTTCTTTTGGAAGAAAAGATCGCGCTGGTTCCTGGAGTTGCTTTCGGAAGAAGCGGGGAAGGTCATTTAAGAGTATCCTACGCCTACTCCGTGGATCACATAAAAAAAGCTTTGGAAGGCGTGAAAAGATTCATATCAAAATATATTTGAAAACGCAAACAAATCAGGAGCTCTTTCGAGCTCCTTTTTTATATAACCCTTATCAAAAAAAATTATCCTTTTTACTTTCTCATTACAACTGCTGGTACAGCACCTGCCACTACCAAAACAGCTACAACCACAATTGCGATAACAACGCCTGTGTTTGGACCACCCTCATCCTTGATTTCATCTTCAGTCGCAGTTGGAGCTGGACTGTCTGTCTTTTCAGGAGTTGGTGTTCTTTCAGGTGTAGGTGTTGGCTCAGGTGTTGGTGTTGGATCAGGAAGTGATGATACATCAAAATTTCTTGCAGCCTCCTCGGTTCCGAAGAACAGTATGTAGGCTATCTCAAATACGTATTCCTGATCAGCACTTGGAAGTATGTCAAACCTGAAGGACAAAAGGTCTCCCTTCCAGTGTTTGTTTGTTGAAAAGTCGATTATGACATCCTGCCAGTCGGTGGTATCCTCATAGCTGAATACTACCGAACCGCCGGGAGCAGGACCTTGGAATTCAGTTGTGTTAAAGAATATCTCTGCTGATCTGGGAGCGCCTTCCGGTCTCTTGATACCAATTCTCATTATTGGATACTCTTCACAAGGAACAGGCTCCAGTTCGTCTAACAGCAAGTGGAACTGAGGATCTCCAATACCCGGTACTACCTTTACGATGAGTTTTCCATCCTCAATGTACAAATCATCGATATCGTGTTTGTCTACCTCTGTGAAGTAATAATCGGCGTTCGGATCTGAAAATCTCATCAGGGCACCTTTGAATGGCTCCGGATCAGTGTTGACTTCGCCGGTTTCAACCTTTACAGGAGTAAGTTCACCATATGGAACCTCTGGAGCTTCACCCTTGAACTCAACATACATTCTTGCAGACAGTCCTTTGTTGTAATGACCATCTTCAAAAAAGTGCTGGCCAGGATAGGGCTTGTGTGACCAAATTCCTACACCAGGATTAATTGCAGTTCCCGTATCATCATAAGCATCAGTAATTTCGATCACATATTCTCCTGCTTTAAGAGGATCAGCTTCCGTAAATTCGAAGCCGAGATAGGAGTTATCCTGATAATCCTCAAACGTATGCTTTATAATCGGATCTTTCGATACGCTTGTTGCATAATCCGTGTCAAAAGCATACAGAGCCAGTGTAAGTTGTCCGATATCATTGTTCCAGCTTGGACAGCCTATACCTACATAAAGAGCATCAGCAGCCAGCGAAAACTGAATACCTACCGTTTCATCTTCCTTAATGGCATATGCGCTGTTCTCATCTCCTGAAAAGTTTGGATTGATTTTTGTTGTTTTTTGAGGAATTTCTTTTGGTGTTCCTTTGGCCTGTACCATTGTAACCGCCAAAATGGAAACAACAATTAAAATAATTGCGACTACGAGTTTGGATTCCATAATACGCCTCCTTTGTTATTATAGATTAAATTTTAACATAATAATAATAACAAAATGCAAACAAAATGTCCATTCAAGCGCAATTGTTCAAAAAAAAGTGTCTCCGACACATCAGCTCCCCTAGCCCCTCAATCTTGAGGGGAACTAGGGTGTTCCTTTTTTTTACTGTTTGTCTTATAATAACAACATGAACATATTGCAAGAAATATTTAAAGAT
>JAAYLF010000085.1 GCA_012522035.1 Clostridiaceae bacterium | reverse complement strand
TCTCTAAGGTCCAAAACAGATTTGTACATACATTTCCTCTTTCTTTTTTCTATCAATTATACCATCAGTGCGGCAATGTTACAACATTGCTGTTTTCATCATTTGGCTATTTCTTTTTTGTTCTCTAAAAAATGCAAAGCAAAAAATTGGTTTTAGAAATTATTAAAACAAATTATAGTTGTGAAAAAATACAAATTAAAAGATATATTACATAGCTAATTTTATGCATACAGTATAAAATTATTAATAAGATTATAATTTGGAGGATTTCTTACTATATTGAATACAGCATTTATTGGAAAAGATATTATATCATGTGATCAGAAGTATGTAGTAGTGAAAAACCAAGTTTATAAGCTTAAGAGTCTTTTGGATCCGGAAGGAGCCTACATGCTCGGTTAATTCGAGTATCTGGGAGAACGAGGGGAGGGACAAACTCTTAGGCATGTGGCACACCAAATAGATATGCTGTGTTGATAGGCTGGTCTACCTAAAGAATTACCCATAAAGTGAGAATGCAAGCCTTCGGGCCAATATAATGTGAGAGAATGGTTGCAGGTTAACATTCGGAACGTATGACCATTCGTGGAGTATAAGGTTATCTATTGCTTCTATATCGAGACTAATGCAATGTAGGAGGATTTATTATGTGTAAGGTAAAAGTTAAGTTAGGTTTATGGAAAAGTAATAAAGTATTATTGATTATTTCTTTTACCCTTGTGATTCTTATATTGACATCATGTAATGAAAAAGCTGATTTAAGCAAGGCACCACTTAATGAATTTTCGTTTAGAGTTGAAGGAGATATCACGCTAAAAAATATATATAGGGAAAAAATCACGAAACGTTCCAATACTATAATACTAGACGAAAGTGATTTAAAGTTTGAATTGACATATGATAGTGTGTTTTATGGACATGACGCAGCAATTAATAGAGATTTTGTCCAGTATTGCCGAAACTTTGAGCTAACTAGATATTCTCAGATGTCTCCCGCCAATGATAAGTTTTATATGGCATCGTTTAATGGTGATATTTTTGACGATCTTGTTTATTATTATGAGAAGAACATAATTATTCTGGAGAATAATGGTATGATGCAGTTCTCATCAAGTAGAAATGTATTCGAAGTAGGTGAGGGTAGTAACTTTTATGGAGGAGGTCTTTTCAATAATGATGATTTAGTTGATCTGTTGTTTGTGGATAAAAAAGGTGTTATAGTCTTATATAGTGGTGTAAATTCCGGAACGAAGGAAGGACACCGATAGGCACATTGACAAAAATAGGTGTCATATGTTAAACCTACTAAGTAACGCCAATTACAAGAAAGGAGTAACAAAATGACACCTGAATATAGTGTACAATTAATCGAACAGCTTGGCAAGCTGTTAAGAGAAGGAAATCCAGATTTTTTACGGGGTGCAATCGAAAATCTTTACCATGTATTAATGGAATTGGAAGTAGAGGAACAGATAAATGCATCCCGATATGAGAGGACAAAAAACCGTATTACAAGCAGGAATGGAAGCCGTAAAAGAGCTTTAGAAACAACTGTGGGGAAAATAGAACTCAACATTTCCAAGCTGAGAAAAGGCAGCTATATGCCATCATTCATAGAACCTCGAAGAATGACAGATAAAGCTCTAGTAGCGATAATACAAGATGCATACATAAATGGTGTTAGCACCAGAAAAGTCGATAACTTGGTAGAAAGCCTGGGGCTAAATATCGATAAGAGCAAGGTCTCAAGGTTATCCAAGGAGCTGGATGGCATTGTCCAAGAATTCAGAAACAGAGACTTATCAGACAAAGAATATCCATACCTGTATCTGGATGCAACATTCCCCAAAGTAAGAGAAAATGGTCATATTAGGTCAATGGCAATGGTAATAGCAGTTGGAATTAACACCAATGGCACACGTGAGGTACTTGGCTATGATATTGG
The DNA here is from genome assembly GCA_012522035.1 of Clostridiaceae bacterium. GTDB lineage: Bacteria > Bacillota > Clostridia > UBA1212 > DUPL01 > DUPL01. The sequence continues at coordinate 432 of JAAYLF010000085.1, read as the reverse complement.
AATGAGTGAGACGGGAGAATACTGGACAAACTTCCTGCAGTCACTGGTTAACAGGGGATTGAAAGGCGTAAAGCTGGTGATCAGTGACTCTCATCAAGGGCTCAAAAACGCAATAAGCAAGGTATTAACAGGATCCTCATGGCAACGTTGTCAGGTTCATTTCATGAGAAATGTACTATGTGATGTTTCTAAGAAACAGAAAAGTCTGGTGGCAGCTATAGTAAGAACAATATTTATGCAAGAAGATCTAAATAATGCAAAGCAAACACTGAAGTATGTCATTGAGCAGTTAAAAGTGAGATTTCCTAAAGCCGCACAGACAGTTATGGATGCAGAAGAAGACATCCTGGCATATATGAGTTTTCCGGAAAAACATTGGAAACATATATACTCTTCAAACTTGATAGAGCGCTTAAACAAAGAGATTAGAAG
>JAAYLF010000084.1 GCA_012522035.1 Clostridiaceae bacterium | reverse complement strand
ATTCAGAAAAGGAAACCAACTCTTCTCTATTAAACAGGCTCATGACCTGTCTCATAACCATGGAGTATCAATCCGTTACCACATATATTACACCGAAGAAGGATTCAATATCACGAAATGAAAGATTCCGTCTTTCAGCAAAGGAGCAATATTCTATTGACTCTCTTGTAAAAGCAACGATGCTGGGAGGAGCGGATAACACAGCGGTAGCTCTTGCGGAACATATCTCTACATCCGAGCAGGAATTTGTAGCTCTTATGAATGAAAAAGCCAAGCAGTTTGGTTTGACAAATACTTTTTTTGCAAATGTTGACGGCTCTCCCAATGAACTTCAGCATACAACCGTTCTTGATATGGCAAGATTTATAAAAAACGCACTGAAGAATCCTAACTTTAAAAGCATATTCATGCAGGAACTGGCACTATGGGACGATCTTGTAATCTCAAATGGCAACAAGCTGGTTATTGACAACAATACAAGCTACGTGGTTGGAGGAGTACTTGGAAACTTCAATAATATTACTACAGCACAAAACACCTCCATATTTTACGTGGAAACCGGACCTTCTGAATTCAAGGATACCATGAAGCTGCTGATTATAGTGGCTGGTTCAGTGGATGATCAGTATGTACAAACCTCTGAACTGTTATTGGAAAATGTCTTAACCAACTACAAGAGAGATTTGTTGGTCAAAGAAGGAGAAATTATTTATGATATTGTTGTGGATAAAGAGGTTCTGAATGTGGTTGCAGCATCAGATGTTTACTGCATCATGCCAAAAGATATTGGTAATGTCCTTCAAAACAAAAGCTTTACATTCATTTATGGCTATGGTCCCGATGAAATCAAGCCGCCAATAAATGCAGGAACAATCCTAGGCACTGCCAACTATCACTTGAAAGACGGTTCAATTATTCGTTTTTCAATGAAAGCTGACAGAGATATAGAGCTGAAAAAAACAACTGTCAAATCATTATTGGATAAAATTCGGGAGTACGATGAATTATACACTCTATTAATTGCTCTATTTATTCTTGAAGCAATAATTCTTCTCCTAAAACTGATTGCAAAAATATCAAGCAAATAAAAAAGAAAGCAGTTTTTTCTGCTTTCTTTCTTTTGCTTTTCTTATTTACTTTGTTGCAAGAACTTTCTTGAGTTTTGCAAATCTAGGCAACCCATTCTCAATTGGTGGTGAGGACTCGCCCTGAATCAAAGGTAATGCGTAATCCACGAACTCCTTGGTTACAAAGTTGCCTTCTTCATTTATCCACTCTCTTGGAAGCTTTCTCTCAGTGTTGGCTATATCAGAAAGCTTTATAAGTTTTGGAACGCATTTGTACGCTTCTCCAGCTTCCCTTTCAAATCCTATGCAGTAGTCGGTCAAACCTTCCGCAGCCTTAAGAACTGCAGTTTGTCCAGCCATGAAAGCTTCTTCAACGTCTGTTTTTGAAGCCCAGTGAGCTGCACATCTCTGGAGCAGGCTGAACTCTATTGCTCTAACCTTTGTTCCCAGAGCATTCTTTGCCATATCCGCCAGCTTGTAAGCAACTCCACCCAGCTGTGCATGTCCAAAGCTGTCCCTTACACCGCTGTCTGCAACGTATGTTCCATCTGCATATCTTAATCCTTCTGATACTGCGACAATAACTTTTTTATTCTTCTCATATACGCGCTTTACATAAGCAAGGAATTTCTCATCATCAAATGGAAGTTCTGGCACATAAATCAAGTCAGGACCCTGTCCTTTGTATGCTGCAAGTGCAGTAGCCGCAGTAAGCCAACCTGCATTTCTTCCCATAACCTCAAGGATTGCAACCATACCTGTATCATATACTCTTGCATCATGATATACTTCCATGGTGGAAGTAGCAACATACTTGGCAGCACTTCCATAACCAGGGCTGTGATCCGTGCCATACAGGTCGTTGTCTATGGTCTTGGGAACTCCCATGCATCTGCACTCATAACCGGCCTTCTTCATAAATTTGCTAACCTTGTTGCAGGTGTCCATGGAGTCATTTCCACCGTTATAGAAGAAGTACCTAATGTTATATTTCTTAAATACTTGAAGAAGTCGCTTGTAGTCCGGATCATCAACATCTTGATCAGCCAGTTTGTATCTTACTGAACCAGGAGCGGAAGATGGAGTTGTTTTCAAGAGTTCCAACTCATACCTGTCTTCCATTCCCATGTCATAGAATTGCTCCTCCAGAATGCCCCTTATACCATGGGCAGCACCATACACCTTTGTAATGCAGTCCTGCTCAAGTGCAGTCAAAAACACACCAGCAGCACTTGCATTAATAACTGATGTTGGTCCACCTGATTGACCGAATATTGCAGCGCCTTTCAATACACTCATTTAACTTCTCTCCTTCATTCACTAATACTTATGCTTTGCCGTCGCAACCCAATACATTCACAATCTTGTGCTTAACAATTCCCTTTATTGCTTCTCTTGCTGGTTTCAAATACTGTCTTGGGTCGAAGTGTGATGGATTCTCTGCCATGTACTTTCTTATGGAGGCTGTCATGGCAAGTCTCAAGTCAGAGTCAATGTTAATCTTGCAAACTGCCATGGAAGCTGCCTTGCGGAGCATATCTTCAGGAATACCGATAGCGTCAGGCATGTTTCCGCCATACTTGTTAATCATTTCTACAAACTCAGGTACAACGGATGAAGCACCATGCAGAACGATTGGGAATCCAGGCAGTCGCTTTTGAATCTCTTCAAGAATATCAAATCTAAGCTTTGGCTTCTGACCAGGCTTGAATTTGTATGCACCATGGCTGGTTCCAATAGCAATAGCAAGAGAGTCAACTCCTGTTCTCTCCACAAACTCCTGTACTTCATCAGGATTTGTGAACATTGCATCCTCTTCGCTTACATTAACGGCATCTTCAATACCTGCCAATCTTCCAAGCTCACCTTCTACAACTACTCCTCTTTCATGGGCATACTCTACAACTTTCTTTGTTAGAGCTATGTTTTCTTCAAAAGGCAGATGTGAACCGTCTATCATAACAGATGTAAAACCACCATCTATGCAAGATTTGCACAATTCAAAACTGTCACCATGGTCAAGATGCAGAGCGATTGGCAAGCCAGTCTCAATTATAGCTGCTTCTACCAATTTCATAAGGTATGTGTGGTTTGCATACTTTCTTGCACCAGCAGATACCTGAAGGATTCAGGGAGCATTAACTTCCTTGGCAGCCTCGGTAATTCCTTGTATAATCTCCATGTTGTTTACTTTGAAATCACCTATTGCGTATCAGCCTTTATAGGCATTTTCAAACATTTCTTTCGTTGT
>JAAYLF010000083.1 GCA_012522035.1 Clostridiaceae bacterium | reverse complement strand
TGTTATTGCTGATACATCGATGATTATCTGGGACTCTTTCCATTTCTGGGACAAGTACATGATGGATACAAGGGATTCCAGGAAGGTTTATGGCAAATGGCAGAATGTAATGCCTGGAAAGAGAGGATGTCTTGACACGGTTCCCGCCTGGGGCTGTGCGATGATAAACATACCCTGGTATGCATATCTGGCATATGGCGACAAGGGCATATTGGAAAGAAACATTGAACAGATGATTGCATACCACAAGTACATACACGAAAACACCACAGACCTTATACACAACGACCACAAGTATCCTCTTGCAGACTGGGCGGCTCCCTATGGCTACAACTCAAAGGAGCATTTCAAGCAGACATCCACTGCCTTCTTCTATATGGCAACTGTAATTATTGCAGAAACCCTTAGAGTGCTGGGCAAAAGTGAAGATGCTGTCGAGTATGACCATCTAGCAGAAAAAATCAAGAAGAAATTCATTGAAACCTTCTATGATTATGAAAATCATACTTACGGAACACAAACACTCAACAGTTTCTGCATAGAACTTGGTCTGTATGACGAAGGCGAAGATGTAAAAATGTGCGAGTGGATAGTAGATGACATAAAGAAACATGACGGACATCTGACATGCGGACATTTGGGACTTAGATACATCTTCAAAGTGTTGACAAAATACGGATACAACGAGGTTATTAAAGAGTTCTTTGAAAAAGAGGACTACCCTTCCTTTGGAGAGCAGATCAAGCATGGTGCAACAACCTTGTACGAATGCTGGGGAGTAGACAACGACCAGTCCTACAATCACCACTTCAAGGGTGCTTTTGGCTACTGGCTGTATACTGACGTACTTGGCATAAAGAATACTTCCGTTGCATACAAGACCTTTGATATTAAGCCAACAACAATTGACATTATTAAAAAAGCCAAGGGATCAATCGACACAGTTTACGGAAAGATTGAAGTTGACTACTACGTAGGAGAATACTTCAAGGTTAAAATACCCGCAAACACTACAGCCACCGTTTATGTTCCCAACAATGATATGACCTACACAAAACATGTGCTGTCAAGCGGCACTTACAGCTTCTAAGACATAAAAACCCACAAGGCAAATCCTTGTGGGTCTTTTTACTTCATTAGCGCCAGATAGACAGCTCCCGAAACAGCATCACATTCACTTTCCACTACCCTACACCGTTTGAATTTCTCTTGCATTCTCTTTATCAATCCATTCTTTACGACCATGGAATTCTTTAAAACAGAACCGCTGGCGACCAAGCCAAACTCGCTCTCATAGTTAAAGCCAAGATTTTTGGCCAAATCAAAGCACATGTCATACAGCTTGATGGCAGCATCATTTAGCACACGCAGAGCAATTTCATCGCCATTTTCAGCGCAGTAGCTTACAACCTCAGCCAGCGAGGCCAGTACTGTCTTGTTGGTGCTGTCATCATACACAAACTTCAAAAGGTCATTAAAATCCTTTGAGTTGGCAGCTTTTAAAAACTCTGTATAAATTAGTGTGCTTCTATTTCTGTTGTCAACATAACCATAAACGTATCGTAATGCACTGACAGCAATATCGTATGCAGAGCCTTCATCGGAGAAAATATGCCCCCAGCCACCGCAGGTTGCAATTTTGCCTTCACTGTTTTTCCCAATGCAGATAGAGCCTGTTCCTGAAATTATGGATATGCCA
>JAAYLF010000082.1 GCA_012522035.1 Clostridiaceae bacterium | reverse complement strand
GACACACATCAAGGCATACCATTGAAGCCTCGGAATTGATAAAAAGGGAAGGTTTCATTCTTGGTCTTCAGACCATGCCAGGTCTTCCTTTGTCGGACAGAAACAGCGACATTGAAACAGCAAGGAAGATTGCAGCCCTTGGACCTGATTTGGTCAGGATCTATCCCACTATAATCATTAAAAACACACACCTTGAAACAATGTACAGACAAGGAAAATATGAGCCGCAGACCCTTGAATACATGATTGATTTGTGTGTCGAGCTTGTGGAAATCTATGAAAAAGAGGGAATTGATATTGCCAGGATAGGGCTTCAATCGTCCGAAAACATGACTGAAGAAAAGGAGATTGTGGCAGGACCGTACCATCCTGCGTTTGGTCAGCTGGTGCATTCAAAAAGGGCTTTGCAAGAAGTTATGAAAAGTATAAAAGATATGGGGCTTGAGGGTGGCAGAATATCAATAAGGGTTCCTGAAAAGGAATTGTCAACATATATTGGCCAAAAGAGATTTAATATTGAAAAGCTTAAGGAATTGTTTGCTTTTGATGATGTGAGGTTTATTCCGGATCCGCAAATGGATCAAGGATTTGATATTGAGTAAACGTCATTATGGGAAAGGTAGTAGGTTAAAGTGGAAAAGGATAACAACAAGGATAGGATAAGCACATCATACATAGATGTTCTGGATGGAGTCAGGGCTTTCTCGGTTTTCATTGTAGCCTTCTTTCATTTTTGGCAGCAGTCCTGGTACAACAAGGTCATATACTATTCGTGGTTTGAGAAGATTGGCATGAAAGAAATCAACCTTGAATGGTTGTGGAGAACGGGATATGTGTTTGTCGACATGCTGATACTTTTAAGCGGTTTTCTATTGTTTCTACCGCATGCAAGGCACATGGTGGAAGGAAAAAAGCTTGACAGTACTGCAACCTTTTATAGAAAAAGGGTTGCACGAATAGTTCCATCATATTATCTGAGTGTTCTTTTTCTGTTGTTTTTTTCAGTAATTCCCAAACAGCAGTTTTCATCCATAGATCACTTGAAAAAGGACTTGTTCGCCCAGCTTACCTTCACTCAGATGTTTGATCCCATGACAAAAAACACCATGTTCAACGGTGTTTTGTGGACAGTGGCGGTGGAAGTATCTTTTTATCTGATATTCCCGCTCGTTGCCTACTTCTTTAAAAAGAAACCAGTGATTACATACATATGCATGACACTGGCAAGTTTTGTGTACATACAGCAAAGAGTACTTAAAGCAAAAGACCTGGGATTTATGATAAATCAAATGCCCACATTTCTGGGCGTTTTTGCAAACGGCATGATGGGTGCCTTGATATTTCTACATATAGCAAATATGTACAAAAGGGAGAAGTACTTGTCAGCTGTTTTCACCCTTGTGGCTGTTTTATCTCTTTACATGATAAGACTCATGCTTAAAGAAAGTCTTTTAAGATCACCAAACACACAGGTATGGCAGGTGGAGTACAGGTACCTTCTGTCCCTTGTGTTCCTTATGTTCATAATTTCATTAAGTCTTTCCGACAAATGGCTGAGGTTCATATTCTCCAACAGGTTTGTAAGGTATTTGGCAACAATATCGTACAACTTCTACATATGGCATCAGGTAATAGCGGTAAAGTTTAAATATGGCATGGGGAAAAACAACCAGATTAGGATTCCGAACTGGGAAGGCGACAGGCCGCCTAACTTTTCAGGAGACACGGCCTGGCAGATTAAATATACATTAATCATACTGCTGGCATCACTGATTGTTGCAACCCTGCTTACCTACTTTTTTGAAAAACCGATGGCAAACCTGATAATGGGGAAAAGGAAACCGAAAAGGGAAAAAGAGCAGATGATTGAGGAATACGATGTTGAGAAAGAGAATTTGACCGATAATGCGATATGAAATATAATGGTTAAAAAATCAGGATGGTGGTGTGATGAGGATTAGAATGTTTGGCAGAGTCGTGTACATGCCTCCGCCGCTTGTTGCAGCTATTGTTTTAATCATCATTTTGGCATTGGCTATCATTGGGTACAACCTGTCTGAAAAGGACGGGGAAACAATTGTAAATCACTCGCCAATACCCCCGCCAACACAATCTGAAATTCAAGCAACAGACCCTCCCCTGATATCTGTACATGTAATTGGCTGTGTCAAAGAGAAAAAGGTGGTTAAAATACCCATGGGAAGTACAGTGGAAGATGCCGTTATAGCAGCAGGTGGTTTTACCGAGGATGCGGACGCTGATGCGGTAAATCTGGCATACAGGTTGTCCGATGGCATGCAAATAAGGATTCCATCGATAAATGACGAGGATAAAACCTGGATTGTATCCCATGGCAGTAATGGTGGAAGCGGTGGAAATACCGGCAATAATGGAAAGATTAGCATTAACAAGGCCGGTGTTAACGAACTGGCATCTTTGCCTGGTATTGGCCAGACTCTTGCCCAGAGAATAGTGGAGTACAGGGAGAAAAACGGAGGTTTCAAGACCCTCGAAGAAATAATGAATGTGCCTGGCATAAAAGAAGCTAAATTTGAAAGTATAAAGGACTACATTACGCTATAAATACAATGAGGTGCGGTATTTGAAAACCGCACCTCGTTGTGTGGCAATATGTATCGGTTGTGTTGACATGTATTAAAAAGCAGTGCAGAAATATGCATCGCTCAGTGACGGCTATTTTGCAAAATTGCTCAGCAAAACAGAAAACGCGCCTCTCTTGATGATCTTGTTGCCATGTTCCTCCAGTATAGGACGTGTAATGCTTGCAGGCATGTACTTCCCATCAAATTCAGAGGCAATGTCTCTAATTCGCTCAATTATTCCTGCATTCCTTTTGCTCAATCTGTAGGAAATGTAATATCTGTCGTTGTACTTGTACAGGGACGCAGGTACGTTTCTGCACTGTGGAATGGTAAGAACCATCGAAATCAGGTTCTCAAAGTCATTGAAAACCAAGAACTCGTAGTTTTCATTGCAGTTTTCGTCAATGTAGTGCTTTTCCCTTGATTTATCATTTTCTCCGTAGAGAAGGATTGAGTTAAGGAAATAGTCGCCTTGGTTCAGCTCTTCTAAAAAGTCCTTGTCTTCGCCATCAAAATCGAAATTTTCGTCAATTGGAAGAAGTTCTTTCAGATAAGCAAGAATTTTCAGCAAATATGCAGGGTTAAAATCAAAGGGATTGTTATCTATATTTTTAGCATTACTGGTTCTTGTTACAGTAATAATGTGGTCATCCTGTTTGTTTGATGCGGGTTCGTGAACAACTCTACATTCTGATATATCAAAACCAAACTCTATCTCAGCGTGGCTGATTACATCAAGCAAAAGTCTTTCGTATTGAGGAGTGTCATACTTGAACTTCTGGGCATCAAGATTCCTCTTTTTCAAATCTTCTGCCGTCAAAGTTATTCTTATTACGTCTTCGCTGACTTTTTCGATTTTCATAGGTTGGTCCTCCTTTTACCAGCACTTTTACATACAAAGCTCGCTGTTCTTTATGTACACTACTATTATACTTGAATTTTAAAAAAAAGAGAAGAAAAATGATTAACGTTATACGTATTTTCTATTAACATTATGCTCCCAATTGTCAATTAATATGCGATTTTCTCAGCTTTACCCTTGTTTTTTTCTCAAATTCATATATACTGTAAATATGCTCCCGAACATCGGGTTTACTTGAACTTAGGTAGGAGGATACATTTGAGGAGAAACAAAAGAGAGGCCCTGGTCTTGATTGCATTTATGTTCATAGGCAGCATTATTGGAGGCATTGTCGGAAAACTAATGTCGTATATCCCACATTTGGAATTCATCGATAAAATTGGAAAGCCAGATATTGTATCCGTAAGTTTCAATCCTCTGTTTGATATTAATGTATTACGGTTTGGCTTCGACCTGAGTTTAGGTGTCAACATCGGTAGTATCGTGGGCATCATACTGGCTATTGCTATTTGGAGCAGGAGATAATGATCGAAGTTTTCTGTTGCCCGACCAGAAACAACTTTTTCGGACAGGATATGTACAATGCTTTGGCCGACAAAAATTGTTGACAGGAGTGTAGCATGAGGACTTTGACAATGAAGGAAATGCCCGTAAGTGAAAGACCTTACGAGCGGATTGAGCGTTTTGGGGCAGCCAGTCTAACAGACGCGGAATTGATTGCAGTCATCATAAAATCAGGATACAAGGAGCAGACTGCTGTCGATATTGCTAGGGAACTGTTATGGAGATGTGGAAGTGGTGGTTTGGTTGCTCTGGCTGACATGGAGTTGGACGAGCTCAGGACAGTAAAAGGCATTGGACGGGTTAAAGCTATTCAAATAAAAGCCTTGTGCGAGCTGGCAAGACGCATGAGTGGAGCAAGAAATGTAAGCAGTCACAAGATGCGGATTCGGAGCACTCACCAGATTGCTGAGATACTAATGGGTGAGATGTCCCACCTGAAAAAGGAAGTGCTGAAAGTGGTCCTGCTTGACAGAAAGCTTCAGGTTATAAAGATTGGGGATGTATCAGTTGGCACAATAGACCAAGCGCTCGTTCATCCAAGAGAAGTGTTTTCAGATGCAATTAGGAATCATGCATCTTCGATAATAATAGCGCATAACCATCCAACCGGACATGTCGAGCCAAGCGAGGACGACATAAACACCACAAAGAGACTGGTTTTGGTTGGAGACATAGTAGGAATAGAAGTAATTGACCATATAATAATCGGCAATGGAACTTATCACAGCATGCATGCTTCCGGTATAATGAAGAAAATTTTGGAGAGTATAGCAGGTAATAATATATAAACTAAGATAAATGGGGAGAGAGAGTATAAATGCCAAAAGACATAGGAATCGACTTGGGAACAGCAAACACATTAGTCCATCTTCGGGGAAAGGGGATAATAATCCGCGAACCATCGGTGGTAGCAGTTAACAAACTAACAGGCCAAATTCTAGCAGTTGGTGATTCAGCAAAGAGAATGATTGGCAGAACTCCAGGAAACATAATGGCGATAAGACCTTTGAAAGACGGAGTTATTGCAGACTTTGACGTAACTGAACAGATGTTAAGGTATTTTATTAAAAAAGCAGTTGGAAGCTGGGGAAGGCCAAACATCCTAATATGTGTACCTTCCGGAGTAACAGAAGTTGAAAAAAGTGCAGTAATTGAAGCGGCAAGAGCTGCAGGCGCAAGAAAAAGAACTCCTCAAATAATTGAAGAACCTATGGCTGCGGCGATAGGAGCAGGGCTCCCAATAGAGGAAGCCACAGGAAGCATGATTGTAGACATTGGCGGTGGTACCAGTGAAGTTGCTGTCATCTCCATGGGAGGTATAGTCACCAGCAAGTCGCTGAGGGTAGCCGGAGATAATCTGGACGCCGCAATTGTCGTATATGCGAAGAAGGAATACAACCTGCTAATAGGAGAAAGAACAGCTGAGGAAATCAAGCTGACAATAGGTGCCGCATACCCCAAGGCACAGGAAGAATACATGGAAGTAAGAGGCCGCGACCTTCTGACAGGACTCCCCAAAAATGTCAGGATTTCATCTTCGGAAGTTGTAGAAGCAATTAAGGAACCAATAAATCAGATTGTAGATGCAATAAAGTATTGTCTGGAGTGTACTCCACCAGAACTTGCAGCAGACATAATGGACAAGGGGATAATGCTTACCGGAGGCGGTGCTCTGCTTTCCGGACTTGACAAGATTATCAAACTTGAAACCGGTATGCCTGTTGTAATAGCGGAGAATCCACTGGATTGTGTTGCATTAGGTACGGGAAAATGCCTGGAGGATGATGAGTTGTGCAGGGTCATTTTCTCCAACAAGATTGAAAGCTATTACGGGATAGGATGATAATTTGTGCCTAGACACGCTAAAAATACAATTTTTATACTGGTGATTTTAACAATCTTTCTGTTGGTGGTCATAATTATCTCCAGTGACCCCAACAGCAAGATTCATTCAGTATACAAAGTTTTAAGCGTTCCCATACAGGCGGTGCAGAAAGGAGCAAGCAACCTCACCACCGGCATCAAGGAAAGGATCGAGGCGATTGGCTCCTATACGGACCTAATAAACGAAAACAAGAAACTGAAGGAAGAAATCGACAAACTTCAAGGTTACAAGAATAGAAACGAGCAGCTGGAGAAGGAAAACCAGGAATTAAGAGCATTGCTCGAACTAAAGGACTACTATCAGGAATACGATTTGATTGCGGCAAATGTTATAGCCAAGGATGTAACGGATTGGTACAATGAGTTCACCCTCGATGCAGGAACGCAGGAAGGGGTCTACGTTGGCTGCCCAGTAATAACTTCCAAGGGACTGGTTGGCATTGTATCGAAGGTATCGGCACATACCTGCAAGGTCATGACCCTTGTGGATGAACAGAATGTCATAATGTCCCGCATATCAAGAAGCAATGAGCTGGTAAGGCTTAGAGGCATGACCCCTGAAAATTATGAATATTTGCTTAAACTGGACAGGATATCAGCGTCTTCGGATCTTTATGTCGGAGATCTGCTGGTGACTGCTGAAAGCGGAGGAGTGTATCCGAAAGGAATAGCTATTGGTACTGTTATTGAGATAAGCACAATTGCTGAAACTGAAACAAGATATGCAATTGTAAAGCCGCTTGTGGATCTGCCAAAGATAAGCGAGGTATACATATTGAGCCTTCCGGAAAAAGCAATAGTTACAGAAGATAAAGAATAGGTGATCAAGTTGCGCAAGCAAAGACTTGAAAGCAGACTTAACAAAAGATTGAACAAGGTCTTTTCGTCTTTAATAATAGACAGTTCTGAGAGTGTGAGCAAAATTACTAAAGGCCGCATAATATACATCTGTTTGTCTGTAATTTTTCTCCTCATAATTCAAGAAGCAGTTTTTAATCATTTAAGAATTCTTGATGCAAAACCCAACATGACAATTGTCTTTCTGTATACCATATCCGTAATTCTGCATGTAAGACCCGCCATGTTTGCCGGGTTGTTTGCAGGACTGTATGTGGATGTAATGTATGGCAGATATTTGGGTGTCTATGCGCTATTGTTCATGTTGTTTGCAGCTTTTGTATCTGTAATCAGTTTTGAACAAGTGAAGTTGAAATCAATCTGGAGTCTTTCAATTGCGATTCCTTCATTTTTGATATGTACTATGGTGGAAAGTTTTACAGCAAAACTCATAACTCTTGCAAGAACCGGCGGTACCGTATTGTATGAAAACTATGGACTTCATATGGTAAAAAGAATACTGCCGGTCACTCTGTATGATGTAATAATCTTTTTCATCCTGTTTGTGCCGATAAGACTGATCTGGGACAAACTGGGTCCAAAGTACGAAATCTTTTAGGATGGTGGAAGCATGAACAAGCATTTTCTTAATTCATTGAAAGAAAGACTTGTGAAAACCTTTAGATCAAGAATATTCTATGTCGGTCTTGGCATAACTCTTGCCATGACCGCAATTTCTGCACGTCTGTATTACCTTCAAATAGTGCAGGGAGAGCAGCACAAGGACAATGCAGCCACTATCAACAAGGTTGTTTTGTACACTGAAACTCCACGAGGCAACATTTATGACAGAAACGGCATATTGCTGGCCACAAACAGGGTTGCATACAAGGTACAGATGGTGAATGTGGACAGGGAACAGAGTTTCAGGGATGAAATGTATTTAAAAATGATAAATTTGTTGGACGAAATGGGTGAAGAATACAACAACCCATTAAGGAGATATATTGATTATCCCATAGCCTGGGGTTCGTATCTTGAAGGTGAGGAAAACGAAGACAGACGAAAGGCATGGATAAACAGCATTGCTTTGAGAAAATCCGACAGGGACAAGATTCAAAATGCCAAGGATGCTTTTGATTATCTTAGAAATGTTGTGTTCAAGTTTGACGAATCCTACACGGACGAAGAAGCATACAAGATAATGATTCTTAGGTATCAGACGTATACAATGGGGCTTAGCTATTTGGTACCGTTGACCATTGCGGATGATGTGTCATCAAAGACAATGGAAATAATTGAGGCAAGACATCTTGAGTTTCCCGGAATATATACGGAAGAGGTGTATTACAGGGAATACGTTCATGACGAGACCTTGAGCCATATAATCGGCTATGTAAGAGCGATAAACAGTGAAGAATATGAGGCTCTTAAAGACCAGGGCTATGACAGGAACAGCATCATAGGAAAGAGCGGTGTAGAAAGGGCTGCAGAGTCTCTTCTTCGCGGAGTAAAGGGAACCAGAACCGTATATCAGGATATTGACACGGGTATTGTCAGGGAGCTTTCATCAACTGAACCGATACCAGGTCATGACATATACCTGACCATTGACGTGAATCTTCAAAGGGTGGCTTATGATGCCCTTGTAAAGACAATAGAGGATATAATTGCAAGGAAGGACAACAAGAAGAACTTCGGTGATGCGAAAGCCGGCTCTGTTGTTGTAACGGATGTAAGGACGGGAGAAGTGCTGGCCATGGCAAACTATCCGACTTATGACAACAAGATATTCCTTGCTCCTTCCAGTGACGAAGAGGCTCAAAGAGCAATAACCGAGCTTTTTCAGAATCCAGACAGTCCAAGTCTTAACAGGGCAACCCAAGGTTTGTATCCTGTAGGTTCAACCTTCAAAACCCTGGTTGCAATAGCAGCTCTGGAAGAAGGTGTAATGACTCCGTATCAGAAAATCACATGTCTTGGAAAGTTGGAGGTAAACAACAGAATACACAAATGCAATGCATCCCATTATGATATTGAAATGGTAAGAGCTATTGCTGAATCCTGTAACGTGTACTTCTATGAGACCGGAATAAAAACAGGAATAAAAAATTTGGACAAGTGGGCTAAAGCCTTTGGCCTTGGTGAAAAAACAGGTATTGAGATACCAGAATACGCAGGATACAGAAACAATGAGGAAACCATGAAGCTTATGGAGTCTGATATTTACCACGTATGGACGCCATCAGATACAGCTCAGGCATCAATCGGACAGCTGTATAACCTGTTTACACCGATTCAGCTCAGTAACTACGCTGCTGCCATTGCAAATGGAGGATACCTGAACAAGCCACGTTTGATTGCAGCATCTGTATCCAACAGCGGTCATGTGGAAAAATATGAAGCGGAAAGAAAGAAAATTGAAGTCAAGGAAGAGACCTTGAAAGTAGTTCAGGAAGGCATGATTACCATGTCCAAGCTGAGCGGTATTGCGAAAAGGGAGTACAGAGGTTTTCCGGATGGTTTTGCAGCAGGCAAAACGGGAACTCCTCAGACTGGTCTTGAGGCATTCGGAAGAAGCTCCCACTCGGTGTATATCTGCTATGCTCCATCGAACAACCCGGAAATTGCAATTTCCGTTGTTATCGAGTATGGCGCATCGGGTTCAAACTCCATTGCCGTGGCAGGTGAGGTGTTGAGAGCATATTACGGAGACACTGGTCTTGGTGAAGGCTTGCCAGCAAGAAAAGACGGACTGGGATTCGGAGACGGTTTTAGGAATTTCAAATCTCTCATACAAGGATAAGAATGAGGAGAGTAATCAAACCATTATACAATCAACCGGACACGCCCAATACGCATCATTGATTGCCCTACAATCAATATTCGGCTTTCCTCTTAATAATATACATTATTATGGAGGTAGGAATATGAGTGAGGTTATTGTTGTTACTTCGGGCAAGGGTGGTGTCGGAAAGACCACTACAACGGCAAATACTGGTGCTGCACTGGCACTTGAAGGAAAACGTGTGGTATTAATCGATACAGACGTAGGCCTTAGAAATCTCGATTTGGTAATGGGGCTTGAAAACAGGGTAGTGTATACCCTTGTGGATGTTATTGAGGAGAAATGCAGGGGAATAAAACAGGCTTTGATAAAAGACAAACGCTTTCACAAGCTGTATATAATTCCTGCAGCACCATCGGGATACAGGCACCAGATAAAGCCAGAGCAAATCGTAAAAGTATGTGAACAGCTAAAAAAAGAGTTTGATTATATATTAATTGACTGCCCTGCAGGTATAGAAAACGGGTTTGAAGTGGCAATTGCACCTGCGGATTTTGCAATCGTGGTCACAACTCCTGAGGTTTCGGCAGTCAGGGATGCAGACTGCGTCATAGGTTTGCTTGATTCGAATCATGTAAGAGAACATAAGCTTGTAATTAACAAGGTAAGACCTGAAATGGTTCGAAAAGGAGAAATGCTCAGCATCAATGATATTGTGGAAATACTTGCAGAAGAGCTTCTTGGGGTAATACCTGATGATGAGGATGTAATTGTTTCAACCAACAGAGGAGAACCCATAGTACTGGCAGGAAGAAGCTCTGCAGGCAAATCCTACAGGGACATAGCAAGAAGAATCATGGGAGAAAACGTACCCCTGGTCGATTACACAAGGAAAAAGGGTGGTTTTATGCAAAAAGTCTTCGGCAGAAACGAAAGGGGGTACTACTATGAGGCGTAACAAGGGAAATTACATAGGCTCAAGGGAAATTGCAAAGAACAGGTTGAAGTCCTGTATAAACAGTGATAGAGTAAAGGTTGACCATGATGTGATGCAGATGCTTGAAGCTGAAATCAGGAACGTGGTTTCAAGCTATATAGATACAAAGGGTGCATCTTTTGAATTAATAGTTGAAATAGGTGACGGAAGAAACAATGGGAAAGATAATCGTACTTGATGAACTTACAGCGAACAAAATAGCAGCGGGAGAAGTTATCGAAAGACCAGCATCGGTGGTTAAAGAGCTTGTCGAAAACTCGATAGACGCCGGTGCAGACAACATATCCATTGAAATAAAATCCGGAGGGATAAAATATATAAGGATTACGGACAACGGTCAGGGATTTGAGCCTGACGACGCAGTGCTTGCCTTCGACAAGCATGCCACCAGCAAGATAAGAGTGGCAGAGGATTTGGAGAAGGTAAATACTCTTGGTTTCAGGGGTGAAGCCCTGCCAAGCATAGCTTCGGTAAGCCGTGTCAAGCTTGTCAGCAAAACGGAGGACGGCCATGCAGGGATTTTTGTGCACTTGGAAGGCGGAGATGTGATTGAAGTTGGTGAAACTGCCTGTGCCAAAGGAACTACTTTGGAAGTTATGGATCTTTTCTTTAACACTCCTGCCAGATACAAATTCCTTAAAAAAGACCATGTGGAGGCGTCTTATGTAACCGATACCATTGAAAAGATAGCACTGGCAAATCCTAATGTGTCTTTCAAACTCATATCGAATGGCAAAACGGTACTTCAAACTCCGGGCAACGAAGATTTGCAAAGCACCATATACGCAATATTTGGACGCGATGTTGCCACAAAACTAAAAGAGGTTAAGTATGAGGAATCCCACATAAAAGTGAATGGATATGTAGGAGATATCTCTCTTATGTATTCAAACAGAAACAGGCAGATATTTTTCGTAAATGGAAGATACATAAAAAACAAAACCTTGACTGCAGCTTTGGACAAGGCTTACAGCACTCTTGCCATGAAGGGAAAATTCTCGTTCTGTGTCCTGTCTGTCAGGATAAATCCGATGCATGTGGATGTGAATGTGCATCCTGCCAAGATAGAGGTTAGGTTTGACAACGAAAGCCTTGTTTTTGAGGTCATATACAGAGCCATCATGAGTGCGTTGTTTGGAGACAGAAGGAAAACTGAAACCGCATTCTCAAGAACTTACCAAAATCCTGCCCCAAGCCAGGAAAAAAGATATGAGACAAAACCGGTTACTTTTGAGACCTTTGAGCAGTATCTAAAGATAAAGGAAGAAGAAATTCCTCTTGAAGATGAAGTGGACGTAAAAGTTGAGGTTTCAGATAAAAGGGAGGAAATAAAGGAAGAAGCGGAAGCTGTACAAATACCGATAATCCAGAGTGCAGCTGAAGTTGTCAAAGAGCCTGAGGTTGAAATTGAAAATTTCCCACCTGCCGAAAAAATAATTAATGAGAGGGTGGAGAATAATAAAAGGGATAATGATGTATTTGAATTTGCCAGAATAATTGGGCAGGTTTGGAACGCATATATTCTGTTTGAACATGAAAACAAGCTTTATATGATGGATCAACATGCCGCTCATGAAAGGATAATGTATGAGGAATTAAGGAAAATGGTAAATGGAAGCGAGCCAATGGTTCAAATGCTTTTATCTCCAATAACGATGGAGTTGTCACCATCGGAGTTCCAGACACTTAAAAACAACTTTGACTATTTCTCCAAACTAGGAATAGAAATGGAGGAGTTTGGCTCGGCATCGGTAATTATAAGAACTCTGCCAACCATTCTGTTGGATGAAAACATACACTCGTTCATCCAGGAGGGTCTTGACAATATTAAAAAAGGTGGAGAGACTTCATTATATGACGACGAGACCATATTCCAAATGGCCTGCAAGGCGGCAGTAAAGGCAAACAAGAAATTGGACATAAAGGAGATGGAAGAGCTGATGAAAAGAATGAGCACTTTGGACAATCCTTTTACCTGTCCACATGGCAGACCAATAGTTGTGGAAATTACCAAATACGAGATAGAAAAAAGATTCAAGAGAAAATGATTAAGGCGATTGTGATAACAGGACCTACCGCATCCGGAAAAACAGGCATATCAATAGATTTGGCTGAGAAACTCAGTGGTGAGATTGTATGCTGCGACTCAATGCAGGTATACAAAGGCATGGATATTGGGACCGCGAAGCCTGACATGGAGGAAAGGCGAGGAATACCCCATCATATGCTTGATATTGTTGAGCCGTATGAAACCTTTGATGCCGCCACATACAAGTACATGGCTGTTTGCTGTATAAAAGACATAGCCAAAAGAGGAAGGACCCCCATATTGGTTGGCGGAACTGGATTGTATGTTAATTCCCTTGTTGAGAATATCCAATATGTGGAATCGGAAGCGGATCCTGAATTAAGAAAATCATTACATGAATACGCAAAAAAACACGGTGCTGAAGCTCTTCATGCAAGATTGAAAGAAATAGATCCTAGAGCTGCGGAAAAAATACACGCAAACAATGTTAAAAGGGTAGCAAGGGCAATTGAACTGTCCATGTTGACAGGAATGACTCAGGAAGAAAGAAACGCCTTGTCAAAAAGCGTAAAAAGCGATATAGAGTATACGGTATATGCAATACAAATGGACAGGGAACTATTGTACAAAAGAATAGATGAAAGGGCAGACAAAATGGTGGAGATGGGCCTGGTTGAGGAAGTCATTGGCATAAGGGAAAAATGCATTGAAGCCTATAAAAAAGGCATTAGCCCCACACCTACACTGAGCAAAACAGCATTGCAGGGAATTGGATACAAGGAAATCCTGGAGTATCTTGACAACAAGTGTACACTAGAAGAAAGTGTTGAAAAAATAAAATTGAATACAAGAAGATACGCAAAAAGACAAATAACCTGGTTCAGAAAACCCAAGTGGGTTAACTGGGTAACCATAGAGGAGTTGAAAGAAATCTATTCGTTATAGCTTTCTGAATACTCCAATAACTTTCCCCAGGATAATCAAATCATTTACGTAAATCGCTTTCAGATATCTGTTTTCAGGCTGGAGGCGAAAACAGTTCTCTTCCCTGTAAAAGGTTTTTACCGTGGCCTCATCCTCAAGAAGAGCTACCACAATATCTCCATCCTTTGCAGTATTCTGCCTGGCTACAAGAACCATGTCTCCGTCCAGAATGCCTGCTTCTACCATACTATCTCCCACAACACGAAGCATGAATGTTTCCTTGCTGCTTGTAAAGTCGCGAGGAACAGGAAAGGTTCTCTCAATATTCTCAACTGCAAGAATTGGCGCACCGGCAGTTATTTTTCCTACAACGGGAACTTGAACCACAGGAGCATCGAAATCAATGTTCAAAAACGGATTCACCGCATTCTTGGTACCTGTAAGCCTAATACCTCTGGTTTTTGCATCATCTCTTTCTATGTAGCCTTTTCTCTTTAATGCCTCAAGATGAGTATAAACAGTGGAGGATGATTTCAATTGAACAGCGGCACAGATTTCTCTAATTGAAGGCGGATATCCATTATCTCGAATATATGCTTCAATAAAATCCAGGATCTCCTGCTGTTTCGGTGTCGGTGTGTTCTTCTTTTTAGCCATTTAAGCTGAAACCTCCTATGATTTAATGTAATCAGTATAGCATATAAAAATGCTGTGAGCAAACGTTTTATCGAACAAATATCTACTTTCTGCGTTTTTTATCGCTTTTATTTTCGAATAACATGTCAACCATGGCATCTATGGTCTTCCTGGTTTCATCGGAGTCAACCTTTTCGTTCTCTTTTGAAAACTTCAAATCGCTGTTGATATATGCCTTCTTTAAAGTAAACTTCTTTTCATTTGAGTCATCCTTTTCCTCTTTAGGATAGATGGTAGTTGCAGAAAAGGATATGCTGTCAAATTCATCGCTTTTTACAGGCTGTTTCTGTTTGCTAGGTACACTTATGTTAAAAATCTCATAAACTTTCTCAAGCTCGGTTTTTTCTTCCTTCACCTCAATCTCAGGTACGGAAAACTGAAGAATTTCCAGGACATCGTTGTCATCGGTATGTTCATCGACAACATCTACAGCACTAATCTCCTGGACTTCTTCCAAAATCTCATTCTGCTTTGTTTGTGTATCTTGAGTGTACTGTTGCTCGGACCAATTTGTTGTTTCCTTTTCGTTCTGCATCTGATCCTGAAGATGCTCTTGTTCTTCTTTAAAAGGATCCTGATTCGCTGACTCTTCCTCCACATTAATTAATTTATCTCTACTATGTAACAACTGCTCCTTGCTCTCGAGTGCATCCACTGGCAGGATGGGACCCCATCTGCCTGGCAGATTGAAGGAATCATTCAGCTGTATCTCAACATCAGGCTTTGTTTTTAAAGTGGTATGATATTCTTTCAATGAAGCAGGTATGAAAGCAAAGGCACCTGTAATGCCAAACGAGGCAGTGATTGCTACAAACGGTACTGCTGCTAGAATGGTGGTATTGTCAAAAGGAATGAAAATATATGCTGCGGTCAGAACTAAAGGATATGATGCAATCAATAAATACTCGATCAAAAGATCCTTCATGGCATTCAGTATTCCTGCCATAAGGCTGAATACTAAAAGTACAAACAGCACGGAGGATATATAGTTGATGGCATCATTGCCCATGTTTATTGAAATGTCCCACATGTCCGATATTCTTGAGGAAATTTCAGATATTTTCTCATAAGCACTACTGCCGGTGACATTCTTTATTCTAATCACATCCCAGAAGCTTGTTCCCATCATTTCATCTACCAGCATCGATGTTGCAACAACAAGACCGGAGGTACCAAAGAAGTACAGGAATCTCAGTGCATAACTAGAGCTTTTGATTCTGTCTATACACTTAAGCAGATAGAAAAAGCAGAAAGGGAAAACCATGAGCATGTATGCAAAGTTCAGTGTTGATGCTGATATGAATGCAACACCTGCGCAAATGGTTGTAAGTATTGCAAAAGTCTTTGAGCTGTGCATGAAAGAATAAAGAACCAGAAGAACAGACATTAAAATCATGGTTTCGGCAACAAAGTATGCTATGCTTCCATTGCCAAGGAATATATGTGAGGGTACCAGTGTGATCAAAAAGACTGTTAAAAGCCCTTCCTTTTCCGTGAAAATCATTTTCGCAATTGAAAATGCAATTACGCTGCTGATTAATCCGGTTCCGATAATGCCCAAAGCAGCAAAAGAAAGCAGATCCACATTTTCAACATAGGAAAGTACAAACAACCTGGAAAGAACCTGAAATGCCAATAGCAAAATGAGCATAAGGGTTGTAGGTGTGTTGCGCATGTCGCTGGTGTATTTGCCAAAGTGGGGATTCAACAAAACAAGCAGGAATGCAAAAATGGAACCGATGGTCAAAAAAGTGAGCAGCGGATTGTCCTGCCTTTGCAGAAGGCAAGAAAAAATAAATGTTGCAGCTAAAAGATTTACAAACAAAATGATTCGTACAATGCTTCGAATGGTGGTTCTTCTGTGCATGGTGTCCTCCGTGTATGCTTTTTCTTTTGTATATTATTGTTGTTTTTCCTTCACATTTGATTATACATTATATTCCCATTGTCAACAAGAAGAATTAAGAAAAAAGGCTGCCTGTTTCTGGCAGCCTTAATTGTTTAATTTTCTTCTTCCTTTGCCTTCTTGTTTGATATCCATGACAAAAGATGAATAAACAGGTAGATAACCAGCATCACAACAAAGATTCCAGTCATTCCCTTAAGCATAATTAGCAAGCCTTCTTTAATCAAATTCCAATCCATAATATCATTCCTTTCACACTAACCTCATGTCTATACCAGCTGCTTTACCAGTGAGAGTATGATTCCGCCTGCAACCACCGATGCAATCTGACCTGCAACGTTTGCTCCAACAGCATGCATGAGCAGGTGATTCTGGTTGTCTTCTTTCAATGCCATCTTCTGAATAACTCTGGCTGACATAGGAAATGCGGATATACCGGCTGCGCCAACCATTGGATTGATTTTCTTGCCATCCTTAAGGAACAGGTTCATGAACTTGGCAAAAAGCACTCCGCCTATTGTATCGAAGACAAAGGCAAAAAGACCAAGCAGCATGATTATGAGTGTGTCTATTCTTACAAACTTGTCCGCCTTCATTGTGGATGCTATGGTTAAACCAAGCAGTATGGTTATGAGGTTTGCAAGGCTTGTCTGTGCTGTCTGGCTGAGGTTGTCCAGCTTCATGCATTCGCGAAGCAGATTTCCAAACATAAGCATTCCAACCAAGGCAATGGAGGCTGGAGCAACAAAACCTGCAATTACAGTAACGAATATGGGAAACAGAATCCTTGTAGTTCTGGAAACTGATTTTGGGTTGTATGGCATTCTTATCATGCTCTCTTTTTTTGTGGTAACTAGTTTGATGGCAAAAGGCTGTATCGTTGGAACAAGAGCCATGTACGAATATGCCGCAACTGCAATTGCCCCTACGTATTCGCTCTTAAGAACCTGTGAGACCAGTATTGAGGTAGGTCCGTCCGCAGCACCTATAATGCCAATGGATGCTGCATCTCTTATGTCAAACCCAAGCAGAAGTGCAACCAACAGCGTCAGGAATATTCCAAACTGGGCGGCAGCTCCAAAGAACAGCATCTTTGGATTTGAAAGCAGCGGACCAAAGTCTATCATAGCCCCTATGCCAATAAACAACAGAATTGGCATGGCCTCGGAAGCGCCTATTCCCACTTCATACAGCCAGTCAAGAATACCTACTACCGGCTCATCAAGACCTTCCATGTGCTGGGTTATTACACCGCTAAAGGGGATGTTTACAAGAATAGCACCAAATCCCATGGGCATAATTAAAGCGGGCTCAAAATCCCACTTGAGTGCCAGCCATATCAGCAAGCCTCCAATTACATACATCACTACTTGCTGAGGTGTTACATTTTTAATACTGTGAATAAGAAACTCAAAATTCGAAAAAAAACTCAAACAGCTTCTCTCCTTTATAAATTGGGAACATTAAAAATGCCCTCATCCCATTATATCACATTACAATTATTGTGCATAAGAATTTTTACTCTGCCTGCTTCTTCCTTGCAAAGGTCCATACCTTGTTCATGAAGTAGTTCAGTACCGTAGTAATGGGAAGAACGAAAAGTTTTGCCCATCTTTCATCAATACCTAAAAAATCCACACTAAGCATCATGAGAAGCCAGGAGGCAAACATGTACACCAAAAAAGTAACAACAAACTTGGGTGCCGATTCCACGGTTTTGGTCCTGGTATCTCTAAAGACCCAGAATCTGTTCCATATATAACTGTTAATACCGCCTGCAATGTCACCTATGGCGTTAGCTATCTGAAAATTAACTCCAAAAAACAATAGTATGCGGTATACCACATAAGTTACAGCGGTGTTTAGAACGCCTACCAAGCAGAACATGATGAAACGCTTGTACTTTATTAGCATGTCTTTTGCAAATTGAAATATTCTCATAATTACCTCCAGAATTGCTCCAAGCTATTATACCACGAAATAGAAATACAAGGAAAAGTATTTTCAATTGACACAAGTTGCAATAACAGTTAGAATGATGATGTTCTGTAAGAATATCTAGGATAAGGGAGTGGTCATTTTGGGAAAGATCAGGGTAGGGATAATCGGATGCGGTGCTATTGCGCATGCTGCCCATATACCTGCATAC
This sequence comes from Clostridiaceae bacterium, assembly GCA_012522035.1. GTDB lineage: Bacteria > Bacillota > Clostridia > UBA1212 > DUPL01 > DUPL01. The sequence continues at coordinate 6,432 of JAAYLF010000082.1, read as the reverse complement.
TTGAAATGCGAAGATGCAGAAATAGTGTACTTCTGCGACATCATCAAGGAAAGGGCGGAAGAATGCGTGGCAAAATACGGGGTTGGAAAGGCTGTAACAGATTACAAGGTTATTGCTCAGGATGAAACCATTGATGCAGTATCGATTTGCACCCCAAACCACATGCACGCGATCATATCCATTGACATGCTGCGTGGAGGAAAGCATGTGCTTTGCGAAAAGCCTGCGGCAAGAACCTATGCGGAAACTTTGGAAATGCAAAAGGTACAGCATGAAACCAACAAGGTTCTTAACATAGGAGTTGTTAACAGATTCAATGCAAGTGTTAATGAAATAAGGGACCTTATCAACAGCGGCAAGCTCGGAGAGGTATATCATGTATATGTAAGTTTCAGAGCCTTCAGAAGCATTCCAGGCCTTGGAGGAGATTTTACAAACAAGGCGGTTGCAGGTGGCGGCGCATTGATTGACTGGGGAGTTCATTATCTTGACATTGTAATGTACTGTTTGAACGATCCGAAACCTGAAACAGTCAGCGGCCAGGCATATTCCAAACTGGGAGTAAACATGAAGGAATATAAATATGAAACAATGTGGGCTGGTCCACCAAAATATGACGGTGTGTATGATGTGGATGATTTTGTAACCGCTCTCATTCGTACTTAAGGGCCAACCATATCATTAAATGGTGCCTGGGTTCAGAATATATGGGAGCAGGACACATATATTGATTTTCTTGGTGACAAGGCTGGGATAAGACTTCAGTATGGTGGCGATTTTAGCCTCTACTACATCGAGGACGACGAGTTCAAGGTTGCTCATTCCACCAGAGAACCAGTAAATCACTTTGATGCTGAAATCAGAGCGTTTCTGGACTGCATAAAGACGGGTGAGAAACTGCCATCCCATATAGACTATGCAATCCTGACATCACAGATTATGCAAGGAATATATGATTCTTCCGAACAAAGAAAGGAAGTATCATTTGTCAAATATAAATGACTGATTATTTGAAAGGAGATAAACATGAGCAAGGCTTTTAAAATTGGTGTGATTATTGACTCATTCTTGAAACCAACTTTCAGAGAAGGTCTTGAGGCAGCTGTAAAAGTTGGTGCGGAAGGTATTCAGGTATATGCTGTTAGAGGAGAAATGGCTCCATGGAATCTCAACAAGGAACAGAGAGCTGAAAAAAGAAAGATGGTAGAGGACTATGGGCTCAAGATATCCGCTCTTTGCGGCGACCTTGGCGGCCATGGATTCATGCACAAGGATGAGAATCCTGAGAGAATTGAAAAATCAAAGCAAATCGTTGATCTTGCATTGGAGCTTGGAACAAATATTATCACAACTCATATCGGTGTTATTCCAGAGGACAAGAACGATGACACATACAAGGTAATGCTTGAGGCCTGTGCTGAATTGGCTGAATATGCAAACAGCGTGGGTGCATTCTTTGCGATAGAGACCGGTCCTGAAACCGCAGTTGTTTTAAGGGAATTCCTTGACCAGCTTCCTGGCAAGGGAGTGGCTGTTAACTTTGACCCTGCAAACCTGGTAATGTGTGTGGATGGAGTACCTGAAAGGGATGTAAAGATATTGGGTGACTACATTGTTCACACTCATGCCAAAGACGGAATAATGGTTAAAGGCAAGGATCCTGCAAAGGTTCAGGAAGTGCTTGATGCCTGCGGTTACGGGGATACTGATTTTTCAAATCTTCCTTGGATTGAACTGCCTCTTGGCTGTGGACATGTTAACTTCCCCAAATATCTCAAAGCTCTTAAAGAAACCGGATTTGATGGCTTCCTGACAATAGAAAGGGAAACTGGTCCGGATCCATTCAAGGATATTGAGATGGCTGTTAAGTTCCTTAAGGAGCAAATGGCTAAAATGGAATGATTGGATAGTTATAACTCAAAGGCTTAATGTCTTTGAGTTTTTTATTAATACATGTTTACCAAATGGCATCTTTATGATATATTAAATAAAAGAAAAATGTGCCAATAAAATAACTGGAGGTAGTTCTATGAAAATCAAGAGAATTGCGTTATTGACAATTGCTGTAATCATGTGTCTTTCTGTATTCATGGTATCAGCATCAACCAAAGGTTATGTAACCGAAGGTCTTGTTGGTTTTTTTGACGGGACAAACAACCAGGGAAACAAACACGACAAGCAAAGCACAACCTGGAAGGATCTTAGCGGAAGCGGCAATGACATTACTGTCATACTGAATGAAAAGTGCAAATGGAATGACAATGGATATTTCAATGATTCAACCAGGATTTATCTGCCCCAAGCTCTCACGGATTTGATAAACAGTAATGAATTTACAGTTGAAATTGTTCTTAATACTTTTACATCAAAAGGATTGCACTACAATCCCATTATGAACTGTGACAATGACATGTTCTCCCTGTTCCGCAGAATAGGAGACGAAGTCATGCAGTTCAAGAACAATGGAAATCCAAGGCCTACATCATTAACTGGAGTGGCTCTTGGCTATCTTTCTGAAAGAGTGACACTGACCATAACCTACAAGGTGGGAGGCAAGTCAACCATGTACATAAATGGCGAGAAGATTGATTCACAGAATGCAAATGTGGCAGTCGGCGCAGACAGAATGTTCTTTGGACATGATGATGAAACAAGAAATTTCAGCACAAATTATGAATACATCCGCTTTTACAACAGAGAATTGTCAGCAGACGAGGTTTCAAAAAACTACAATGAAGACCTTAAAGCTGCAAACCCAACCACGGGTGTAACTGCAACTTTCTTCTACATGGCAATGACTCTTGGTCTTGCAGGTACCGCATTCAAGGGTTTGAAGAAAAAGGCGGATTAGGATGAGAGGATAAATAATAATAGAGGAGCTGTCGAAAACTGTTGTCGGCAGCTTTTTTTGTGTGGATATCACATCTCTTTAAGTCGTGACAGCAAAATTCTTCTGTGATATAATTTCATGAATTGGGAAACCGATAAACTATAGGGGGATTCTTTTATGACTAAAAACATCAACAACAACAAAATCATGATAATAGGTTCGGGACCTATCATAATTGGTCAGGCTTGTGAGTTTGATTACTCGGGAACCCAGGCATGCAAAGCGCTGAGGACGCTTGGTTATGAGGTTGTTTTGGTAAATTCAAACCCTGCCACCATTATGACGGATCCGGAAACAGCTGATGCTACTTACATTGAACCACTTAATGTTGAATCATTGGAAAAGATAATTGAAAAGGAAAGCCCTTTTGCCTTGCTTCCAAGTTTGGGAGGTCAATCTGGACTGAATCTAAGCCAGGAGCTGGCAAAGAAAGGAATACTTGAAAAGTATGGTGTCAAGCTTTTGGGTGTACAGCTGAATGCTATTGAACGCGGCGAGGACAGAATGGCCTTTAAGGAAACGATGGTAAGATTAAATATTGAGATGCCTAGAAGCGCGCCTGCGTACTCGGTGGAGGAAGCTGAGAAGATTGCAGGAGAAATGGGATATCCTGTTGTTGTTAGACCTGCTTATACAATGGGTGGTACAGGCGGAGGAATAGTTTACAACATAGAAGAATTAAGAACCGTAGTCAACAGAGGTATTGCGGCATCGATGGTAGGACAGGTGCTTATTGAGGAATCTGTACTAGGCTGGGAAGAACTGGAGCTTGAACTGGTCAGGGACAAGGACGGCCGCAAAGTTACTGTCTGTTATATAGAAAATGTGGATCCTATGGGAGTGCATACTGGCGACTCTTTCTGCGTGGCTCCTACAATTACCGTGTCGGAAGAACTTAAGGAAAGACTCCAGGACTATGCGTACAGAATAGTTGACGCAGTAGGCGTTATTGGAGGATGCAATGTGCAATTTGCACACGATCCTGTAACCGACAGGGTTGTAATAATTGAGATTAATCCAAGAACATCAAGGTCTTCCGCTCTTGCGTCAAAGGCTACAGGATTTCCAATTGCATACGTGTCGGCTCTTCTGGCAGCTGGTGTAACACTGCCTGAAATTCCATATTGGAAGAAGGGTTCTCTGGACAAATATGTACCCGATGCCGACTATATTGTGGTCAAGTTTGCAAGATGGGCTTTTGAAAAATTCAAGGATGCGGAGGACAAGCTTGGTACCCAGATGCACGCAGTGGGAGAAGTAATGTCAATTGGAAAATCCTACAAGGAAGCGTTCCAGAAAGCCATAAGGTCTTTGGAAAATGGCAGAAGCGGTCTTGGCTTTGCAAAAAACTACAACCAGCTTGACAAGGAAGAATTACTCAAACTTCTTGCCTATCCCACAAGCGAAAAGCAGTTTGTAATGTATGAAGCTTTCAGAAAAGGCGCCACCATTGATGAAATACATGAACTTACAAAGATAAACAGATGGTTCCTTGAGCAGATGAAGGAACTGGTTGAAGAAGAGGAGGAACTGCTTAAATACAAGGGGAAAATTCCTCCGGTTGAACTTTTGGAAAAAGCAAAAATAAACGGATTTTCAGACAAGTATCTTGCCCGGATTCTTGAAATTGATGAGATGGAACTCTGGAGGTATAGGGAAGAAAAAGGAATTGTACAGAGATGGGAAGGCGTCAATGTAAGTGGAATTGATACGGAAAGCTATTATTACTATTCCACCTACGAAAAAGGCGTCAACATGTCCGCAAGAAGCGAAAATTCGATAATGGTACTTGGCGGAGGACCCAACAGAATAGGTCAGGGCATAGAGTTTGTCTACTGTTGCGTGCATGCGGCAAAAGCACTCAGGGAGCTGGGATTTAGGACAATAATGGTAAACTGCAACCCTGAAACGGTTTCTACCGATTATGACACCTCCGACAAATTGTATTTCGAACCTTTAACAGCAGAAGATATAATCAGCATATATAACCATGAAAAGCCGCTTGGCATTATTGTGCAGTTTGGAGGGCAAACTCCGCTCAACATTGCCAACGAACTGCAAAAAAGAGGTGCAAGAATCCTTGGAACTCCTCCAGCTGTAATTGATGCGGCAGAAGACCGGGATTTGTTCAACAAAATGATGAACAAGCTGCAGATACCCATGCCTGAATCCGGTATGGCGATAAATGAAAAAGAAGCCATTGAGATTGCAGAAAGGATAGGTTATCCGGTAATGGTACGTCCTTCCTTTGTACTGGGCGGCAGGGGCATGGAAATAATTCACGATAGCGACATGTTGAAGAAATACATGGCTCAGATGGAAGATGTGTCGCCAGACAGACCAATCCTTATCGACAAGTTTCTCGACAATGCCTTGGAGTGTGAAGCGGATGCAATATCCGATGGAGTGAATGTGTTCGTGCCTGCAGTCATGGAGCACATAGAACAGGCAGGTGTACATTCGGGAGACTCTGCTTGTGTCATTCCTTCAAAAACAATATCACAAAAACATCTTGAAACCATTTACAATTATACTGAGAAAATTGCAATAGAGATGGGTGTTGTAGGTCTTATGAACATCCAGTATGCAATATATAATGACAGGGTGTATGTTCTGGAGGCAAACCCAAGAGCATCAAGAACAGTTCCCCTTGTTTCAAAAGTATGTGCCGTCAACATGGCGCAGATTGCAACAAACCTAATGGTTGCAAATCTGATCGACGATAAAAGAAAGATAGACATAACCAAGTTAAGGAGAAAAGATATCCCGTACTATGGAGTGAAGGAAGCGGTGCTGCCGTTTAACATGTTCCCTGAGGTGGATCCTGTGCTGGGGCCTGAGATGAGATCCACGGGAGAGGTTCTTGGCCTTGCGGACACCTTTGGCAGCGCATACTATAAATCCCAGGTGGCTGCCAATGGAACTTTGCCTGTTGGCGGTAATGTTCTGATTAGTGTCAATGAGAATGACAGGCAAGGAATTCTGGAAGTTGCAAGAGGCTTCAAGAAGCTCGGTTTTCATATAATCGCAACGATTGGAACAAGCACATTTTTAGGCGAGCACGGAATTGAGACCGAGGTTGTCAAGAAATTGTACGAAGGAAGGCCGAATATAACGGACTTGATTGTAAATGGCAGGATCCATCTCATTATCAACACCCCTTCTGGCAAGCAGAGCATGCATGATGATTCATATATCAGAAAATCTGCCATAAAGTACAATGTTCCATACATTACAACCATAGCTGCTGCCAATGCAGCCTACAAGGGAATAGAAGACATATTGAACAACAAGGGAGGAAGCCTTAAATCCCTTCAGGAATATCATGCGATTATTCATTAAAGGAGTTGATTTGTATGGAGTCTTATGAACTGGTAGCGAAAACCATAAAAGGAGAGAACACAAAAAGAACACCGGTATATGGCTGGGTAGCAGGGAATCTGTGGCAGGAGATAACGGATGCATATGGTTCTGTCAATGCTTTTGAAGATCATTATGAATTCGATTGCGCACACATATTTGGAGGTCCCGGCTGTTTTGAT